>JAYSWO010000174.1:0-1974 GCA_043717975.1 Ferruginibacter sp.
GGTTTTTTACTATAAAAGTTTTTTATACCCATACACTTAGCAGCATCGTATTGGGTGCTGTTTCAATTATACCTGCAGGGCTACTTACTCATCATCTGCATCTTTTACAGTAAGTGTAAGTAGCCCTGCAGGTATAATTGAAACAGCACCCAATACGATGCTGCTAAGTGTATGGGTATAAAAAACTTTTATAGTAAAAAACCCTAAAATATTGGCCGCTACAATTTGTGGTATTACAATAAAGAAATTGAATACACCGATAAAATACCCCATTTTGTTTGATGGCAGAGCGTTTGATAACATGGCGTAAGGCATACTTAAAATACTTACCCAAGCCACTCCTACCATTTGTTTGAATATGTTGGGGTTGAGGTGGGCAAAAAAATGATTGATATCGTAGAAGAATAAAACTGCATTACATGATATATATTTTTTTTATTTCTTAGAATAAAATTTATTAGCTATTTTGTACATTATAAAAACGATTGCTATATGTCAAATAACACTGCTGTTAATAAACCCAAATTGTCTCTTAGAGAAATAATAAACATGAGTGTTGGTTTTTTTGGAATTCAATTTGGGTGGGATTTGCAAAGAGCCAATATGGGTTCTATATATACCAATTTAAATGCCAATCCTGATGATATTCCTCTATTGTTTTTAGCAGCACCCCTTACTGGTTTGTTGGTACAACCAATAATTGGTTACTTAAGTGATAGAACATGGCATCCTACATGGGGTAGGCGCAGACCATACTTTATGCTTGGTGCTATATTAAGTTCTATTGCGTTAATTTTTATGCCACACAGTAGTGCACTATGGATGGCTGCTGGCTTATTGTGGGTCTTAGATGTTTTTGGAAACGTAGCCATGGAGCCGTTTAGAGCTTTTGTTACCGATAAATTACCTGATAGCCAAGTAAACAAAGGTTTTATAATGCAGAGTTTAATGATAGGACTTGGTGGAAGTATTGCTAGTTCATTGCCTTGGATTTTTACCAATGTATTTAATAAACAAAATATAGCAGCAAAAGGTATCATACCTGATAATGTTATTTATTCTTTTTATGTAGGAGCTTTTTTCTTCTTAACTGCAATTTTATATACCGTTTTTACAACCAGTGAATATCCGCCTACAGAAGAATCAATTAAAGAAAATGCTGAAGAAAATAAAAAAGGTGCTGGAAATATTTTGAAAGAAATATGGAGTTCATTAATAAACATGCCTACACAAATGAAGAGAGTTGCATGGGTACAATTTTTTACTTGGCCGGGTTTGTTTTTAATGTGGTTTTACTATTCTTTGGCAGTTGCATATAATGTTTATGGAGCTACGAGTGATATTGATCCTCTTTTTGGAAAAGGAAGAGATTTTGCTGGTTTAACATTGGCTTTCTATAACGTTGTTACTTTTTGTTTTGCATTTGTATTGCCAAGTATTGCAAATGCTTTGGGTAGAAAATTAACGCATGCTTTATGTTTATTGTGTGGTGCGCTAGGTTTGATAAGTGTTGGCTGGGTACATGATCCTAAAATGCTTTATCTATGTATGACAGGTGTAGGTATAGCTTGGGCTAGTATTTTAAGTATGCCTTATGCTATGTTAAGCGGTCATATTCCGCTAAAAAAAATTGGAATATATATGGGTATTTTTAATTTCTTTATTGTGCTTCCCGAAATATTAGCTTCTTTGGGTTTTAAATTTGTAATGAAGTATGTACTAAATAATAATATGCTGCTTGCTATCCAAATTGGGGGAGCTCTGTTTATTATTGCAGCCTTAATAAGTTATTTCTTTGTATTGGAAAATAAAAAAGAAGCAGCAATTTCATAGTTGATAAGTGTTTAAATTAAAAGGGTTTCAATGTAAATTATTGAGGGTCTTCCTGTAAATGATTCCCTAAAATAAATTTTATAAAAATGACCTGCTAAAAACGGGTCATTTTTATTTTGTGTGAACAAGTGGGTACTTTTT
>JAYSWO010000175.1:0-12605 GCA_043717975.1 Ferruginibacter sp.
AAATAATAATCTCTTTCTTCCTCAGGTATTTCATGCCCTTTGCGGGTATCTCCTTGTTTTTTTGGCACCCAAATTCTACCATCGTTGCGCAAACTTTCACTCATAAGCGTAAGCTTACTTTGGTGGTCTCCACTCACGGGTATGCAGGTAGGATGTATCTGCGTAAAACATGGGTTTGCAAAATACGCACCTTGCTTATGCGCTCTCCAAGCCGCTGTCACATTGCTTCCCATAGC
Source organism: Ferruginibacter sp. (assembly GCA_043717975.1). Lineage (GTDB taxonomy): Bacteria > Bacteroidota > Bacteroidia > Chitinophagales > Chitinophagaceae > Ferruginibacter. The sequence continues at coordinate 237 of JAYSWO010000175.1, forward strand.
ATTTGTACTCAAATAAAATACATTACCATATCCACCTGTACACAACAATACTGCATGCCCACCATGTCTTTCTAGCTCTCCCGTTACCAAATTTCTTGCTATAATTCCTTTAGCCACACCATCTATCAATACCACATCTTGCATTTCGTGTCTGCGATACATCGTTACATTTCCAAGCGCTACTTGTCTTTCTAATGCGCTGTATGCACCCAATAACAATTGTTGCCCTGTTTGCCCAGCTGCATAAAAAGTACGCTGTACCTGTGTTCCACCAAAGCTACGGTTGCTCAGCAAGCCACCATATTCTCTAGCAAAGGGTACACCTTGCGCCACGCATTGGTCTATAATAGCAGTACTCACTTCGGCCAAGCGATGTACATTGGCCTCACGAGCACGATAGTCACCACCTTTTACTGTATCATAAAACAAACGGAATACAGAATCTCCATCATTTTGATAATTCTTAGCCGCATTTATACCGCCTTGTGCAGCTATACTGTGTGCACGACGTGGGCTATCTTGAAAACAAAACGCTTTCACTTTATAACCTAGTTCGCCTAAAGACGCTGCCGCCGATGCGCCCGCAAGCCCGGTGCCTACTACAATTACTTCTAATTTTCTTTTGTTAGATGGGTTTACAAGTTGCACATGCCCTTTGTAATCTTCCCACTTTTTTTCCATTTCGCCTTGCGGAATTTTTGAATTCATAAACGTTTTTTTACCTCACCCCCGCCTCTCATTTTTGAGAGGAGCTTGGTTCGTGAAATTTTAAAATTTATTTTTTAATCAAACTTTTAATTTTTTTCTGTTGAACAATCCCAACACTTCGTGTGGAGATTGCCCAAGCAAAGACAACAGCTATGGGCATCATTGTTGTGTCACTCACTTCATCGGCATACCAATATTCATCTTTTCCCACAATATCTCTTTTAAATCAATCTATCTTCCAAATAAACCCGTCTTCGACAAGCTCAGACTGACAATATTAAATTCGAAACGAATACTTCAAACTAAATAAAAAACTATGTGCTTTTTCAGAGTTCAAAAGTCCCCCTTCGAGGGATTTAGGGGGCTTAGCGAACCCACCCAAAATGCATTACCACCGGCATACTAGCAAACAACAATGATATACCTACGGAATAAACCACCCCTATCGTTTTTATCATCGGCGTATATCTTTTATGGTTTATACCAAATGTTTGAAACGCACTTTGAAACCCATGCAACAAATGCCAGCAAAGCGATACACAACCCAATACATAAAACAATACAATTATTGGTGAGTAACTACCCGTAAATACATTCAACATTTCTTGATACAGGTTGTGTACAGGTTGGTTGTTATACTCTTGCCCAAGAGTAGCTTCAGCCAACGGCTGAATATTAGCCATACCACCAAAACGACTTGGTATCCAAAAATGATAAAAATGCAATATCAAAAATATTAAAATTAACGTACCCAATAGCCCCATGGTTTTGCTATACCATTTGCTTTTACCATCGCCTTTGGTTACCGCATATTTTATTGGCCTAGCAGTATGGTTTTGTCTCCAAAGCGCAAGCCCTTGATATATGTGCAACAATAAAAACAGCATTAAGCCTATTTCCATTGTACGCACAATAAGATTACTACCCATAAAATGCCCCCAATGATTAAAGGTTTCGCCCCCATCATTAAAAAAAATCATGGCATTTATTCCAGCATGTACAATTAAAAAGGTAATAAGAAATAATCCAGTAGCTCCCATTAAAAATTTCTTACCTATAGAAGAAGTGAAAAAATGTTTCCAAGTCATAAAGCGAATATTGTTGAATAAAATTTGGTACTACAAAAATAAGGCAGGAAAAGCCAAAATGGCAATTTATTTACAATTAAGAAATAACTTTTAAGCCCTCAGAGATATACTTCTTTATATTCTTATCATCAGATATAAATGTAAAGTCGTTTTTGATTGCTTGCCATATCAAAATTCTATCAAAAGGGTCTTTGTGGTGTTCACTAGATAATTTATAAAGTGTAGCGGTCTCTTTTACTGTGAGGTCTATCAATTTTAATCCCATTTCTTCACAATAAAAAATTAATTCGTCAGGTTTTAAATTATTTATTTCTAAATTTCCCAACGAATTTTTTATAGATATTTCCCAAAAATTTACACAACTCACATAAATTGTATTCTTAGGATTTTCTAATATACTTTTTACAGTTTTACTTAATTTTTGGGTATCAATTAAAGACCAAATAAGAATATGAGTATCCAATAAATATTTCATAGTCCGAAGTATTTTTTCTCTGTAGTTCCATAAAATTCTTCCTCTGTAGTATTATGACCTCCAATAAATTTTGCAGTCACTTTCCCTTCCAATATACCAAGCTTTCTTTTCTTTGGTTCTGCTACACTTTCACTAGGTACTAGCATTGCCTTTATTTCTTTTTTTCTTCCAAAAGTTATCGCAATCTTTTCTCCCGCTTCCACCTCTTTTAAAGCAGCAGAAAAGTTTGTTTTAAAATCGCCTACTGTCATTGTTTTCATAACAAATAATTTTATCAAATATACAAAATCTTGACAACTTGACAAGTTAACATACTATTTTTAAAAAAAAATAAATCTGCTTTTATGCAAATAACTATTAATCAAAACAAATAAACATTTTTGTAGTCACTTTTATTTTACAACTTTGCACCTAAAATTTTTTGCAACATGCAGCATTATTCGTTATCCGACATACAATCCTGGGACAGATTTTACAGAGGAAATTTTATTAATTCATTATCAGGTTATAAATCCGTGAGTCTTATAGGCACTTGTCATGCAAATGGGCAAGCCAACTTAGCTATCTTTAGCAATATTGTGCACATTGGTGCCGACCCTGCCTTGATAGGTTTTATAAATCGCCCTTTAGCCGCCGCTCCCCATAGCATTGGCAATATTGAAGCCATTGGTCATTATACCATTAATCATATACAACCATCATTTGTAAAAAAAGCGCACCAAACCAGTGCAAAATATGCAGAGGACATAAATGAATTTGAAGCTGTAGGGCTTACAGAAATATACAAAGGCAATTGTAAAGCCCCCTTTGTGGCAGAAAGCCATGTGCAATACGCTATGAAATTGGTAGAAATAATTCCAATAAAACACAATGGTACTTTTTTAGTAATTGGTGCAGTGCAAGATGTGTATGTACCAGAAGAAATTGTACATGCAGATGGTTTTTTATCGCTAGAAAAAGCCGCTAGTATTACTTCTTTAGGTATAGATGGATATTACGAAAGCAAATTTATAAGTAGATTTGATTATGCAAAACCATAATCAGGTTATTTTTTAAACATAAAATATGCTGCTCCCAGCAATAAGGTAAAGCTCACTAAATATTTCCAATGAAATGGTTCTTTTAAATAAAAAATAGCAAATACAGAAAATACTACCAGGGTAATAACTTCTTGTGTCATTTTTAGTTGAAATCCTGTAAAACCATTTTCGTATCCTAGTTTATTAGCTGGCACCATTAGGCAGTACTCAAAAAATGCAATACCCCAACTTATTAAAATCAATTTCCAAATAGGTAGTGTGGTATTTTTTAAATTGCCATACCAAGCAAATGTCATAAATATATTAGAGGCAGTAAGCAATAATATGGTACGAAACATAATCTACAATTTTTTAATATTGTTAATGATAATTTTCACTTCAAAGTCTTCTCCCTTATTTTTTTGTGCTTGTATTTTTCGGACAATATCCATTCCTTTTATTACCCTGCCAAAAGCCGCAAAACCAAGTGTATCATAATTGCCTTTGTTACCAGCATCAAAAATGGTTTCATCACCAATACAAATAAAAAACTCTGTACTAGCAGTGCCAACAGTTGTGCGTGCAAGTGATAATGTGCCATTCGTATGTGTGAGCCCTGTAAGTGTTGTACTTTCATGCTCCATTCCTGCTATATTCTTTTTTTGTGGCCATACGCCACCTTGTATTACACCATAATTAATATCCATTGGCAAGTCTTCGTTTTTTAAAACCCGATAGAATGTAGTGTTTTTGTATAACCCTGCATCAATATAAGAAATAAATGCAGCTACCGTTTTGGGTGCTTTTGTCGGATACAATTCAGCTTCTATATCACCATAATTTGTATCTATTAAAATATGTGGATTATCGTATTTCTTTTGTGTACAAGAACAAAATTGTAATACAACAAAAGCAAAAAATAAATTTTTCATACAATAAAAATACGACGAATGCTAAAAGCATTACTTAATTTTATTTTTCGATGAAAAATACTGATAAAAAATCACTCATCATTACCCTAAAAATTGATGATGCATCTCAAACCTTCTTTAATGAAAAAAGAAAACAGTACTACCCTGCCTATGCCAATTTTGTAGATGCTCATATCACTTTGTTTCATAAACTCCCAACTGATAAAAATATTGTATACGAAACCTTACAACAATTGAGCAATATAAAAGTATTCGAGATGCAAGTTGTTGGCATAAAAAATATAGACAATTTTGTAGCGTATGATATTGTTTCGCCAACATTGCAAAATATACATGCAACCATGCAAGGCGCTTTTGCAAATATGCTTAATGAAAAAGACAGATAAATGTTATGGCCTCATATAACCATTCACAATAAAGCCACTGTGTACAAAGCTTTTAAAACACATGAAAAGTTATTGGCAGATTTTAAACCATTTGGCATTACCGCCATTGGTTTTACAACCTGGTTTTATACAGAAAAACAGTGGTTAAAAAAAGAGGACAATATCTTTAAAAAGTAATTTTTTTAAAAATTCAAGCAAATCAAAATATTTTACATATAATCACAATAATTAATAAATAATTGATTATTATTACGTTTACTAAGAAACTCAAAACTTGCACCCAATGAAAAAAAAGTTCGTATTACAAGCTTTATTGCCTTTTATTATAAGCTTTACTGCAGCTGCGCAAGATAAACTCGGTATAAAGTTTAATCATGTCACTCCCGAAGATTTTAGCATATCAAAATTAAAAGTAGATTCTACCCTTGGAGCAATCATTATCGCAGATATAGGAAACAGTTCTTTTGAAGGTAACAACAAAGGTTGGTTTACCTTGGTTTACAAACATAAGCGTAGAGTTAAAATTATAGATAAAAAGGGATTTGATTTAGCAAGTGTGGAAATACCTCTATATTTTTCTGATAACAACAGAGATGAAGAGAAATTGGAAAGTTTGAAAGCCACCACTTACAATTTAGAGAATGGTGTTGTAGTAGAAACCAAGCTTGACAAAGATGCCGTTTTTAAGGACAAAAAAGATAAAAACCATATCATAAAAAAATTCACAATGCCTGCTATCAAAGAAGGCTCTATTATTGAGTATTCTTACACTATAAATTCCGACTATTTATTTAATCTACAGCCTTGGAGTTTTCAGGGAGACTTTCCAAGAGTATGGAGTGAATATGAATTAGACCTTCCAAATTTTTTTGAATATGTAACGTTAACACAAGGATATAGCGCTTATGATATTAATACAAGAAAGACACGATCTGAGAATTATTTTGTGAGAATTCCTAGTGAGGATGTTGGTGAAAGATCCGAATCTGTATCTATACCTTCTATAAATGGGGTAAGTAGATGGGTAATAAAAAATGTACCCGCATTAAAGGAAGAAAGATTTACAACATCTCTTAATAATCATCTCACCAAAATAGAGTTTCAAATGTCTGCTCAACAATTCCCCAATTCGATGAGAAGAAATATTATGGGCGATTGGCAAAAATTAACTGAAACGTTATTACAAAATAAAGATTTTGGAGAAAGATTAGATAAAAATAATGCTTGGTTGAGTGATGAAATGAAGTTTATAGTAGGAAACAGTAATGACAAACTTGAAAAGGCTAAGAATATATTTTCTTATGTTAAAAACAACATAAAATGCATTGGCAACCAAAATATTTATTTATCAAAACCCATTAAAGATATATTTAAAGATAAGAGCGGATACGTAGCAGATGTAAACTTATTACTAGTTGCATTAATGAATAAAGAAAATATTGCAGCAAGCCCTGTAATATTAAGTACACGCTCGCATGGACTTACCGAAGAATTTTATCCGTTAATAAATCGGTTTAATTATGTTATTTGTAAAATACAAATCGATGATGACAGTTATTTTTTAGATGCGTCAAAACCCTATTTCGGATTTAACAGATTACCACAGCAATGTTTTAATGGCCATGCTCGAATTGTAGATAAAGCAGCAACACCGGTTTATTTTAATGCTGATGCAATAGTTGAAAAAAAAGAAACCATTGTTACACTTTATAACGATGAAAAAAACACTGGTAAATGGGCTGGCTTTTTTGATACTAAATTTGGATATTTTGAATCTTGTGATATTAGAAAGAAATTTACAACAAATGAAAAAGAAAATTTTGAAAAGAAAATTAAGGAATCATACTCAACTGATTTTTTAATAGAAGATATTAAATATGAAAATGAGAAAACGTGTGAAAATCCATTAGCGATGTCCTATGCCATGTCCATAGATGTTATTGGTAATGGTATTATTTACTTTAACCCTATGATAAAAGAAGGTTATAAAGAAAACTTATTTGCCTCAGCAGACAGAAAGTACCCAATTGAAATGCCATGCTTAATGGACGAAAATTATCTACTTACAATGGAAATACCTGCTGGATATGTTGTAGATGAGTTACCCAAATCTGTAAGAGTGAAACTAAATGAGGCTGATGGCATGTTTGAATACATTATAACTAAATCTGACCAGTACATAAATTTAAGTACGAGAATAAAATTGGAAAAAGCCAATTTTGTTTCAGACGATTATGAATCAGTTAGAAGTTTTTTTGATTATATCGTAAAAAAACATGCTGAACAAATAGTTTTTAAAAAGAAATAACATGCAGAAATATTTAATTCTATTTTTAATTTTTCTTTGTAGTATTTGCAATGTTAATGCACAAGGCCAATACGATGTAAAACTTATTCCTGTCGAATTACTTTTAAATGCCAATGTGGTAAAACGCAGCGAAGAAATAAAAATTGACATTAAAAATATTGGAAAAGCATATATCCATACAAAATATGCTTTAACAATTTTAAATCCATCTGGAGATAGATTTGCAAACTTTTTTGAGCAATACGATAAACTTAGAAGCGTATATGATATTGAAGGTACATTGTATGATGCTACAGGAAAAAAAGTAAAATCATTAAAAAATAAAGATGTACAAGATATATCTGGTACAACTGGCTTTGCAGAAGTTAGTGATGACAGATCAAAAATACACAATTTTAATTGCACAAATTACCCTTACACCATTGAGTATGAAAGTACAACTGAGTTAAAAGGGATTTTTTATTTACCTAATTGGCTTCCCCTTGAAAATGAGAGATTTTCAGTAGAGGAAAGCAAATTAGTTGTACAAACGCCATTAGATTACAAGCTCCGTTTTAAGTCATTTAATGTAAAAAAGGAGGCATTGGTGAGTACAATAAAACAAACCATACAATATGAATGGGCTGTAGAAAAACTTACTGCAATAATATCAGAAGCTTTTCAACCAGATTGGTATAAAATAACACCTGCTGTTTTTTTGGCTCCTACAGATTTTGAAATACAAAATTACAATGGCAATATGAGTGATTGGAAAAACTATGGCAAATTTAGTTACCTCCTAAATGTAGGTAGAGATAAATTACCAGATAACATCAAACAAAAAGTTCATGCATTAACAGACCATATTTCTACAGACAAAGAAAAAACAAAAATACTGTATGAATATTTGCAGCAGAATAGTCATTATGTAAGCATACAACTTGGCATTGGCGGCTGGCAAACTTTTGATGCCAACTATGTGGCTAGTAAAGGCTATGGCGATTGTAAAGCCCTAAGCAATTACATGTATTCCATTTTAAAAGAAGTTGGCATAAAATCTTTCTATACAATTATAAAGGCCGGAGAAAATAAGCAAGCCATATTAGCTGATTTTCCTTCAACCCAATTCAATCATATTATAGTTTGTGTACCTCAAGCAAATGACAGCATATGGTTAGAGTGTACAAGCCAAACCTTGCCTATGGGGTATTTAAGCGGATTTACAAGCAATAGAAAAGCCCTACTCGTATATGAAACTGGTGGTACACTAGTAAATACGCCCATTTATAAAAAAACAGATAATCTTGAGACAAGAAAAATTATGGGTGAAGTAGATGAACAAGGAAAACTGATGGCAATGATAAGCACTACATATAAAGCCCAAAAACAAGATCATCTGCACAGCATGTTAGAAACCATTTCGAAAGAAAAAATAAAAGAGGTTTTAAATGAGCAACTAAATTTATCTTCATACGATATTGCTAAGTTTGATTACATAGAAGAAAAAACTCAATTGCCCGTAATACATGAAACAATAGAGCTTAGCGCAAATAATTATTGTACAGTTACTGGAAAAAGATTATTTATAAATCCTAATATTCTAAATAAATCTTCTTCGAAAATTTCTTCCCCTCTTGATAGAAAATTTGATATAAACGTAACAAATGAATTTATTGAAATTGATTCTGTAGAAATATTATTGCCAACAGGTTACGCTGTAGAAAGTATTCCAGAAAATATAAATGTTACCACTAAATTTGGATCGTATATTACTTCAATAAAAATGGAGACTAACAAGCTCATTTACAGTAGAAAATTAGAGAGAAACCGTGGGATTTACCCTAGCAAAGATGCCGTAGAGTTATCAAATTTTTTATCAAAAATATATAACAGTGATAGAGCTAAACTCGTTTTTGTGAAAAATAACTAATAAAACGAAATTTCTAATTATTTTGCAATTTGTAATAACCTACAGCAGATACAATGCTCATTACAGCTGCCAAAAACCACAAATTTGAAAACCCAAATGCATCTGCAAAAGCAGAACCTGCTATACTTCCAATAACTTGCGCCACACTCCATGCCATGGTGTACATGCCTGCATATTGTCCACGTGTAGTATGGCTACTTCTGCCGATATAATAACTATTCATAAATGGCATGGAGAGCATTTCGCCAAAGGTTATTACAAACATGGCAATCGATGCTAGTAAAAATCCATTGGCAAAAGGAATATTTAAAATGAGAAAAGATAAAGCCATTAAAATACAACCGCCTGTAATATAAATCAAGTATGGTTTTTTTCCTTCCAATTTAAAAATAAGAATCATTTCAAACAAGAATATCATTAAACCACTGCCCGCCATTATTACGCCAATATAAAATTCAGATAACCCTAATCCTTTTTTAAAAAATAATGGAATGGTTGTAAATAATTGAAAAAAACAAGATGCAAAAATGATTTGAAAAGCTAAAAATATTAAAAACTGTTTATCTGTGTAAGGGGAATTTATTTTCGCTACTTCATCTACTTTTACCGAAGGTTTATGCTGTTGTGCTTTGGTAACTTTTGGCAAAATAATGAGCAACATGATGGCCGCTGCAATATTGGTGCACCCATCTACCCAAAACAATAAATGGTAATTAATAGCAGCTAAAAAGCCACCCAACGCACTACCTATAGCAAAGCCCAAGTTTATAGAAAGCCTTACCAAAGAAAATGCCTGTGTTCTATTTTCAGGATTACTGTAGTGCGCTATAGCCGATGCATTGGCAGGGCGAAAACTTTCATTTATCATAGCCAAGAAAAAAGTTATGATGCAAATAGCTTCATAACTTCTCATAAGCCCAAGCACAATAAACATTATACCACCAAATAACAATGCAGAAAATTGGGTAAAGTAAAATCCATATTTATCGCTAATTTTTCCGCCTGCTAATGCGCCAAACAATGAACCGATACCATACAACGCTACCACAAAACCACCCTGCTTCACCGTATAGCCAATATGATTGCAATACAAAGTCATAAAAGCTAATACCATTGTACCACTCCTATTTATAAGCATCACAATGCTAAGCAACCACATGCGGCTCGTGAGCCCTGTGTAAGCATTTTTATAAAGGTTGATTGTTTTTGTAAACATGAATTAACAATGCAGTTTAGAGCATTTTATTTTTTCTTCAATTTAAATATTGTTCAAAAACCTATAAAGGTTATTTTACAGCTCTTTTAGTATAGAAGTTCTTGCTAAAACCTTATAAGTTTTATTGAAAGACTTCAAATATTAAAGTAAAACTTTTACGATATTTGAAAAGTATCTGTCTTTGGTGCTTTATCAAATAAATTTTTACAATCTTCGGGTGGCATAATTACTTTTCTTGCAATGGTATCCATCCAAGCACCATCCACCGTTACAATAGCAGCAAGGGTTTCCTCATTTTTGAATATTTCACAAACCAAGGTCCATTTCCTAAAATCAACGGTTACTTTGTCCATTTTAAAACTTACCGTTACTTTATCGCCAAATGTTATTTCACTTTTAAAAATACATTCTTCCCTAAAAATAATAGGGCCAAAATGGTGCTTCATAAAATAGGCTGGTGTAAGCCCATGCTCTACCATAAAAGCCATACGACAGTAGGCGCCAAAATCGTAATATTTGGAATGCAGTACATGAAAATTTGGATCAAGATCTGCCCAACGGATTTCGATGTTTTTTTGGAATGTATTCATGTTTTTAATTTTTAACTATAAATGCTTTTATGTACCCCTTCCATTGAGCGTATTGTAAAAAAGAGTTTGCCACAGACGGCAATGAAGCACAGAAAAATACAAAAAAACAAAAATCACTTAAGTGATTTCTTAACTGTGTTTTTGCGTTATCTGTGGTAACGTTTCTACATAAAAGAAAAAAAAATCCTTTTCGCCCGCAAGCGAAAAGGATTATACAAAATTAGATGATAAAAATTAATTATACATCACATCATAATATTCTTTCGCCATACGGTTGCTATCAAATTGCCAACGCACATCCCTCATACCATTCTTTACAATTTGTCTCCACACTTCGGGATTGTCATAGTACATTGGTAAAATTTGATTTTCCAACACTTCGTACATTTTTTCTAAATCATATTCATCTTGCTCATGCTGACCCATTTTTTCGTAATCTGCGGGCGGTATTAAAAAGCCATTGTTGCCATGGTTTATAAATTCACATATCCAACCATCATTTGTACTAAAATTTACGGCACCATTCATAGCTGCTGTCATTCCACTTGTTCCACTTGCTTCTCTTGGTACACGTGGGTTGTTCAACCATACATCACTGGCTTGTTTCAATCTTTTGCTCAGTGCTAATTCATAACCAGTGCATACTGCCACATTTGGAAACTCTTTACTCAATTCTACCAAAAAATTAAAATCGCTAATGGCAGGATAATCAACAGGGTAAGGCTTTCCTGCCCAAATAATTTGAACTGGATACTTTGTACTACTCATTAGAGCTTTAAATTTTTCTTGATTTCTTGTAATGAGCTCAGCACGTTTGTACCCTGCAAATCTTCTTGCCCATACAATCGTTAGCACATCCGGGTTCATTATTTTACCAGATTGGTCAGATACAATTTCAAACGCACGTTTTTTCAAATATCTTTTTCTGTCAATAAATGCTTCTTCATTGTGCGTATCTGCAAAATTGTACAATTGCTTATCTGCCCAATAATGCCAATTTTGTGCATTCGTAATGGCTTTTATTTCGCAAATATTCTCATACTTTTTCCACATTTGTCTGCTTACCTCTCCATGTAGCTGGCTCACCCCATTTGCCAGCCTTGCAAAACGCAATGCTGCAAGAGAATGGTTAAACTTATCGTCTGTAATGCCTGTTAATGTTCTCACTTCTTCCAAAGGCACACCACAGAAAAAGCTCATTTTTTCGCAGAGATACATATCGTGCTTCTCATTTCCTGCTTCTTCAGGTGTATGAGTTGTAAACACCAAACGTTTTCTTACTTCTTCTTTGTTCTTATTAAACTTTTGGTACAGATAAAACGCAGCACTTACGCCATGTGCTTCATTTAAATGGTACACATCAGGATTAAAATTTAGTTGATCCATCAACTTAGCACCGCCCACGCCAAGTAAAATAAACTGTGCCACTTTGGTTGCAACATTTGCATCATACAAACGATGGCATATGGTTTGAGACATATGATCATTCTCAGGCAAATCGGTGCTCAATAAGAACAATGGTGCACTTTTAAATGTCTCTGGGTTTAAATAAAATGCTTTTACCCACACTGGATGTTCGTGTATTTGTATTTGAAATTTTATGCCAGTATCTTCAAGATAATTATATATTTTTTCGTTCCACTGCACTTGTAAGGTCTGATCTGGATTGCGAGATTGGTCGTAGTAACCTTATTTCCATAAAATGCCTACTCCAACAAGGTTTTGTCTTAGCTCATAA
>JAYSWO010000176.1:0-12583 GCA_043717975.1 Ferruginibacter sp.
AGGTGCATTATTGGCCAATGCCAACCAACAATTTATTTGCAAAAATGTATTTATAAAAAATACAAACAATCCAGCTTCGAAGCCGCTCATGATACCCATAGCACATGGCGAGGGCAGGTTTTATGCAGCAGACGATGTGTTAAAAAATTTGGAAAACAATAATCAAATTATTTATAGGTATTGCGATGCAAATGGAGAAGTAAGCGATACAGCAAACCCAAATGGTACTACAAACAATATAGCAGGCATAAAAAATGCAGCGGGCAATGTGTTTGGTATGATGCCACACCCAGAAAGAGCTTGTAGCAATTTGTTGGGCAATGAAGATGGAAGGCAAGTGTTTAAAGAGTTATTAGGCGTAAGTGTTGTTAGCTCTAAAGTAGAAATGGTTTTATAACGCTTTGTTAATTTACCAAAGCTATAAAACTTTTTATATAGCTTTATTGTTAATCAGTTTTTACTTCTGCTTTTCTCTCCCCTTCGGGTAGGATAGGAGGGGCTAAATTATCGAATTTCGTTGTACATATAAATACAAAATAAAAAGATGAAAAAAATTATCCTTTCTTTAGCAGTATTATTTTTTGTGGTAGGAGCCAATGCACAAGTAGAAAACCCTGTTACTTGGGCGTATAGTGCTAAAAAAATAAGTGCAGATGTTTACGAATTGCATATGACAGCTACATTACAGCCTAAATGGCATATTTATGCTCAAGCTGCAGGAGATGGCCCAGTACCTACTAGTTTTAATTTTGATAAAAGCCCATTGATAAAATTAGACGGAAAAGTAAAAGAGTCTGGTAAAGTTTTAAAAGAATACGACCCTAATTTTAAATCAACTTTAAATTTTTATGCCAATAAAGTTGACTTTGTACAAAAAGTAAAATTAAAAGCGTTGGCAACTACTACAGCTAAAGGAAAAGTTACTTACATGGTTTGTAATGACCAAAAATGTTTGCCTCCAAAAGATGTAGCTTTTGCTATTAAAATAAATCCAAAAGGATAAATAAAATTAAACTTAAATTTATATCCCGATGTTGTGTCGGGATTTTTTATAAAATTAAAATGATGCGCTTTTTTAGAACCAGCTTTTTATTGTCAATATTGTTTACATTTTTTTCTGTTATGGCATTTGCACAAGATAGCAGCTTAGTAAAATGGACTGCCACAGCAAATAAAATAGCTGATGGCAATTATGAAGTAAATTATAAAGGCGTTATAAAAAAAGGTTGGTATGTATATAGCATCGATAATAAAACACTAGAAATAGATGGCGTTAGAACGATGTATGATTCTAGTTTTATAAAACCCAGCGAATTAAAAATAGGTACTACCAGCAAAGAAATACAAGATGCTATTTTTCAAAGTAAAGTACAAGTAGTAAGCGATAGTATTTCATTTACAGAAAAAGTAAACATCAGTGGCAAAGCGCCATCTAGCTTTGATGTAGAAATTAATTATTCTGTTTCCAATGGCGTAGAATTGAATACCGAAAAACCTTCTGTAAAAATTAGCACTGGAGAAAAGTCTAATTCCTCAGCAAGTTCGAATAGAATTTTAATACCAACCATCAATATTGATAAACCATTAACCGACGCTAAAACATCTGCATCGGCTTCCACAGATGACGTAAAATCAAAAGGGCTATTTTCACTTTTTACGCTAGGGTTTTTGGGCGGCTTAATTGCGTTGCTTACGCCATGCGTGTTTCCCATGATACCACTTACCGTTTCTTTTTTTACCAAAAAAGCACAAAGCAAGCAAGTGGGTATAAGAAATGCATTTTTGTATGGCTTCTTTATTTTTCTTATTTATGTTTTAATAACGTTGCCATTTCACATTTTTGATAAACTCAATCCAGATATTTTTAATGGCATCTCTACCAACGTAACACTGAATGTTATTTTCTTTATTGTGTTTGTAGCATTTGCATTATCATTTTTTGGTTTGTACGAAATTACTTTACCAAGCAGCCTTACAAATAGTAGCGATAGCAAAGCCAATGCAGGTACAATTACTGGTATATTTTTTATGGCACTTACACTTACCATCGTTTCTTTTTCTTGTACTGGCCCATTGGCGGGTTCTTTGCTTGCAGGCGCAGTATCTGGGCCGGGTGGTGCTATGCGCTTAACGTTTGGTATGGCTGGTTTTGGTGCTGCGTTGGGGTTGCCTTTTGCGCTCTTTGCTTTGTTTCCCGAAATGCTAAAGTCGCTACCAAAAAGTGGTGGATGGCTTACAACGGTAAAAGTAGTACTTGGCTTTTTAGAACTTGGGCTTGCCATTAAATTTTTATCAAATGCAGATTTAGTTGTGCATTGGGGTATTTTAAAAAGAGAAGTGTTTATTGGTATTTGGATAATTATTGGAGCATTGTTATCGCTTTACTTATGGGGTATTTTAAAATTTAAAAATGATGCACCTATTAAAAAATTATCTATTGGTAGAATTTTGGTAGCGTCTTTTTTTACTGTGTTTACATTGTATTTATTGCCTGGTGTTACCAATACAAAGTATGCGAACCTTTCTTTGATAAGCGGTTTCCCCCCACCATTGTATTATAGCATTTATGCTGGCAAAAGCGATTGTGTTTTAGATTTAAATTGCGCTCACGATTATGAAGAAGGATTAAAAATGGCAAGAGAACAAAACAAACCAATTTTACTCGACTTTACAGGTTATGCTTGTGTAAACTGCCGCCGTATGGAAGAAAATGTATGGAGCGACCCACAAGTATATAAATTAATGAAAGAAAAGTTTATTGTAATTTCTTTGTATGTGGACGATAAAAAGAATTTGCCTGCAGAGCAAAGATTTACTTACACCACCAAAGATGGCAACAAAAGAGATATAAAAACAGTAGGTGACAAATGGAGCGTTTTTGAAACAGAAAATTTCAAAAGCAATTCGCAACCATTGTACGCTATTTTAAATACGAATGAAGAATTGGTATCCCATCCTTCAGGCTATGCACCTAATGTAAAGGATTATTTAAATTGGTTGCAGGCTGCTTTAGATTATAAGCATTAATATTTTTGGTGGAAGGTCGAAGGAGAAAAAGAATGTTGCATAAAACATATAAGGTTAAGAATGTGAAAGAGGAAAATTGAATTGTACTAAATTTCATTTCTCCTTTTTTCTTTTGTGCCCTTAGTCATAACTTCTCTACTTGCAACTCCTCCCATGCCGTACTACCATCTTTCTCTCTTTTAAAAATAAGATTGGGGGAGCTTTGTATTACAATTTCTGCTGTGGTGTAAATGATATTGCCTTGCAGCAAATGCCCGCCAATAGTGCGCCCTGTGCTATCGCTCACGCTTATGTGTATATGTGAGCCATTGGTAGATACTGTACCCACAAGACTTACAATTTCAAAGTGCCCAGTGCCTGTATTACCATTTTGCTGGTTGGCAAAACGAATATTATAATTGGTAAGGCTACCTACACATGTTGCCATCCACCCTGCAGTTATGTTATTTTCTTTTACATAAGCTTCTATTTCTTTTCTAAGATCTTGCCCTGGTTTTAGCCTAAATGCATGCACCGAAATATTTTGTATAGCAGCCATATTTTTTGATGATTTACATGCATTAAACATGCATACAATTAGAAAAGACATTAATAATTTCTTCATGCCTTTTTTTGAAAAAGTAAACTGAGTATTCTTGGGATGTCACTTTTATTGCCATCGTCAAAATGTTCATCTAACTTAGTTAAATGAAAATTGTATTTTTTAGCGGCATCTAAAAATTCAGAAATATGATGATTGTAACATTCTACAACCTGTGTACCCTCTGCGGTATCAAATCTTGCTTTTGAGCCCGTGTATTGTTTAAATGGATGTAGCTCGCCAATGTATATGTAACCTCCATCTTTTAAGGCATTATTTGTTTTAGTAAAAATATCATCCAAGTTTTCAATATGCTCTAGTACCAAACTAAAACTTACTAAATCGAAGTCGTTGCCAAATGTCTAAACGTTTTTCATGTCAGCTTGCATAAATCGTACATTGGAAGCAGTTATTTTCTCTTTTGCTTTTGCTAGCATTTCTTCAGAAAAATCTACAGAAGTTACTTGTGTTGCTTTTGTAACAAGCCATTCCGTATTTTTTCCTGTGCCGCAGCCTATTTCTAGACAGTTAGAAAATGGAATATTGTTTAAAGAATTGCGAAGTACAAGCGCTTCTAAATCTCTCGTTTTATTTGTGTTGGTATCATATATAGATGCCCATTGGTTGTATGCATGTTGTGTTTCCATTCCGCAAAATTAATATTTGTATGTCTATTGTATAATAAAAGTTGAATACCTATGCAAGCATAGTGATAAGAAAAGATATATCGCTGAAGGGCTCCCGACAAAAATGTACGGCACACGGTGGCGGATGGGCAGTAGTACCCCACAGTGCAGCGAAGCGGAACGAGGAGTACTACAGACAGCCGCAACAAAAGTTGATAAATGCTCTTCAACCCATAGCCCCAAGTATTCTTAAAAAAGTAATCCCCATTCAATTATTGAATGGGGATACTTATTCATATTGAGGGTATATATTATAAAGCAATTTGCTTTTCGGTCATCATTTTGCGAAGATTTAATAAGGCATAGCGCATTCTGCCAAGCGCTGTATTAATGCTACAACCAGTAAGGTCAGCAATTTCTTTAAAACTAAGGTCTGCATAATGGCGCAACACAATAATTTCTCTTTGATCTTCTGGTAACAAATCTATCATACGACGAACCTTATCTGAAGTTTGGTCATTCATAATGCGAGTATCTGCACCAGTTTCTGAAAAATTTAGTACTTCAAAAATATCGGTATCATCACTTGTTCTAATAACTGGCGTTCTTTTTACTTTTCTAAAATGATCTACGCAAAGATTGTGTGCAATGCGCATAGCCCAAGGCAAAAATTTTCCTTCGTCAGTATATCGGCCACTCCTAAGTGTATCAATTATACGAATGAATACATCTTGAAAAAGATCTTCTGCAAGATATCTGTCCTTTACCAGAATATAAATAGACGTAAAGATTTTGTTTTTGTATCGAGCAATTAATGGAGAGATGGCATTGCTGTCTCCTGCAATGTACATTTTTATAACTTCTTGGTCAGTTAGTCCTATTTGGGTAGTCATACTCTTTGGGGTTTTAAAGGTTGATATTTGATTTTTTTTAATCGAAGAAAAAAACGTTTTGATTTCTCGTAAAGCAAACCATCTTGTTATTAGCTCGATTGTTGTAATACAAAAATATATTGGTTTATTTATTTATTGTGTTTTTGCACTACTATTTGTTTATAGAATTTTTACTATCGTATAATTTCTACAGATTGTAATCAATTTATTTTATTCTAATTATTCTTCTGTATGATACTGTTGATAAGGGTTTAGCGAAGTATGCCTAGGTACTTATTTTATGATGTGGTGGGTGAGATACCCGCTACAAAGCAAATTAAAAGGCAGCAAAAAAATATGACTACTCAATGATAGTTACCCCATAAAAAATCCTGTTCAATTTTTGAACAGGATTTTTAATCAACAATTAATCAATCATATTTTTTATAAAGCAATTTGCTTTTCAGTCATCATTTTGCGTAGGTTAAGCAAACCATAACGCATTCTACCAAGGGCAGTATTGATGCTGCAATTTGTAAGTTGTGAAATTTCTTTGAAACTAAGGTCGGCATAGTGGCGTAATATGAGCACTTCTCTTTGATCTTCTGGTAATAAATCTACCATGCGACGTACTTTATCTGAAGTTTGGTCATTCATCATGCGGTTGTCAACACCAGCTTCTGAAAAATTTAGCACTTCAAAAATATCTCTATCATCGCTTGTTTTGATGGTAGGATTTCTTTTTACTTTTCTAAAATGATCTACACATAGGTTGTGTGCAATGCGCATAGCCCATGGTAAAAACTTTCCTTCATCTGTATAACGACCACCTTTTAGTGTGTCTATTATACGAATAAATACATCTTGAAACAGATCTTCTGCAAGATATCTGTCTTTTACAAGCAAATAAATAGAGGTGAAAATTTTGTCTTTGTATCGAGTAACTAATGTAGAGAGTGCATTAGCATCTCCATCCATGTACATTTTTACAATTTGGTGGTCGCTCAGTTGGATTTGGTCGTTCATCATTTTTAGGTTTTTGATGTTTGATATTGTTGTTTATTACCAAGCGAAAAAAAACCTGTTGATTTCTAGTAAGGAGAACCATGTGGTTAATCATCAATTGGATATTGGACTACAAATCTAGAAATGTTTTTTAAATAATTGTGTCTTTTTAGTACTATTTGCTTGTAGAAATAGTTCGATAGAAAAACTACTAAAAAAAACTACGTAATTTTACGTTTCTTACAACCTTACTTATTCTACAATTTTAAAGACGATAAGTTGTTTAAAAAGGTTGCTGTAACTTTGAAAAAATTATGCTGAAAACTTCAATAAAAAAAATTGGTAAAGCTTATAAAGCTGATACTGACATTCTCATACAAGGTGCACGTGTGCATAACTTAAAAAATGTAACGGTAAAAATTCCTAGAAACAAATTGGTTGTTGTTACAGGCGTTTCAGGTTCTGGTAAATCATCGCTTACGATAGATACATTGTTTGCAGAAGGGCAAAGAAGATATGCAGAAAGCTTGAGCGCTTATGCTCGTCAGTTTATGCAACGTATGAATAAGCCTGATGTAGATTTTATAAAAGGGCTTTGCCCGGCTATTGCTATAGAACAAAAAGTAATAACTCGTACACCACGTAGCACGGTTGGTAGTATGACGGAAATATATGATTACTTACGATTACTTTTTGCCCGTGCTGGAAAAACAATTTCGCCAGTAAGTGGGAGAGAAGTAAAAAAAGATGATGTGCCAGATGTAATAGAAGCCATCAATAAAACAAAAGATGGGGATAAGATAATGTTGCTGGCTACTTTTAAAAGCCATGCCAATAGAGATGAAAAAGAAGAGTTGAATATTTTATTGCAAAAAGGTTTTTCAAGATTGTATATTAATAATGAAATGGTAAATATAGAAGACCTTTTAGATGAGAAGCATTCTAAAAAAGTAAAGAAAGAAATTTTTATTTTAATTGATAGGTTGATTAAAAAAGAATTTGATGAAGATGATTTGCATAGAATAGCCGATAGTACAGGCACGGCTTTTTACGAAGGTGAGGGAACGATGTTTGTACAAATAAATGAAAAACCCCCATTAAAATTTAGCAACAAATTCGAATTGGATGGTATTGTGTTTGAAGAACCAGTGCCTAATTTATTTTCGTTTAATAATCCTTTTGGAGCTTGTCCTGTATGCGAGGGTTTTTCTCAGATTTTGGGGTTGGATAAAGACTTGGTTATTCCTGATAAAAGATTGAGTGTATATGAAGGCGCAGTGGCCTGTTGGAAAGGAGAAAAATTAAGTTCTTGGAAAGATGCATTTGTAAAAGCAGCAAAACAATTTGATTTTCCTGTACACAAACCCATCATGGATTTAACAGACGAGCAACTGAAACAACTTTGGGAAGGCAATAAATATGTAGATGGCATCAACGCATTTTTTAAAGAAGTAGAACAAAATTTATACAAAGTACAGTACAGGGTTTTGCAAAGTAGGTTTAGAGGAAGAACGGCTTGTACAGCATGTGGCGGATATCGATTGCGTAAGGAAGCCTTATATGTGCAGGTAGCTGGCAAGCACATAGGGCAGCTGTGTGAGTTGCCGGTAAAAGATTTACAGACATGGTTTGAAAAATTAAAATTATCAGTGTATGATGAGCAAGTAGCAAAAAGAATTTTGATAGAAGTAAAACATCGTTTAAAAACATTGATAGATGTAGGGCTAGGGTATCTTACTTTAAATAGATTGGCTAATTCGTTGAGTGGTGGCGAAAGCCAGCGCATACAGCTTACTCGTAGCCTGGGCAGTAATCTTACAAACTCGTTATACATTTTAGATGAGCCATCAATTGGTTTGCATAGTAGGGATACACAAAATTTAATCGTTGTTTTAAAAGAGTTAAGAGATTTAGGAAATACAGTAGTAGTGGTAGAGCACGACGAAATGATGATGCGGGAAGCAGACCATATTATTGATATGGGCCCCCTGGCAAGTCACCTTGGTGGAGAAGTAATTGCCATTGGAAACTATGATGAGTTGATTGCAAATGAAAAAAGTTTAACAGGGAAATATCTTTCTGGAAAATTAACCATTGAGCCGCCAAAGCATTTACGCAAGTGGAATAGAAGTATAAAAATAGAAGGTGCAAAACAAAATAATTTAAAAGATGTATCGGTAGAATTTCCGCTGAATGTATTGTGTGCAGTAAGTGGTGTGAGTGGTAGCGGAAAAACAACGTTGGTAAAACAAATATTGTATCCTGCTTTGCAAAAAATAAAAGGCGAGGTGTCGGATAAGCCAGGGCTATACAGAAAAATAAGTGGAGATATAGATTACATCAACCGTGTGGAAATGGTGGATCAAAACCCAATCGGTAAAAGCAGCAGAAGTAATCCGGTTACTTATATAAAGGCATATGATGAAATAAGGGAGTTGTTTGCCAAGCAACCACTCTCAAAAATAAGAGGTTTTATGCCAAAGCATTTTTCGTTTAATGTAGATGCTGGCAGATGCGATGCTTGCAAAGGTGAGGGGGAACAATTGGTAGAAATGCAGTTTCTCGCAGATGTGCACCTTGTATGCGATGTGTGTAATGGGAAACGATTTAAGGAAGAAGTTTTAGAAGTTACGTACAAAGAAAAAAGTATTCATGATGTGCTGGAGATGAGTGTGGATGAGGCGATTTCCTTTTTCTCCTCCTCCATTGGAGGAAGTAGAGAGGAGGCCGAAAAAATAAAGGGTAAAAAAGATTCCGATGGCGAAGATGTAGCAAAAAAAATACAACCACTCAGCGATGTTGGTTTGGGCTATGTAAAATTGGGGCAATCATCCAACACATTGAGTGGTGGCGAAGCACAGCGTGTAAAGCTTGCTTCTTTTTTAGGCAAAGGAAAAGCGCAAGGGCATATACTTTTTATTTTTGATGAACCTACAACTGGGCTTCATTTTCATGATATAAAAAAGTTGTTAGCATCTTTTAATGCCTTGGTAGAGCAAGGACACTCAATTATTGTAATTGAACACAATACAGATGTCATAAAAAGTTGCGATTGGGTGATAGACCTTGGCCCAGAAGCAGGCGACCTTGGTGGCAACTTGGTTTTTGCAGGTAAGCCAATGGATTTGAAAAAGGTGAAGGAAAGTTTTACTGGGAAGTTTTTATGATTTTTACCAACTACAAATCAACGTTTTTTTTTCTATGGCGGAAATTAAAAATGCAGCTCTATTAAAAGCTGCATTTTTTATAATATTACGGCATTAAAACTATAGTTCCTTCAGTATTTCATTCATTTCATCTATCAATTCTTTTTTGGTAAATGGTATGCCCATTATTTTATTATACCCTTTTGCATCTACCATATAAAGGTCTCTTATTATTTTTACCAGTTGCCCATTATTTAATTCTGGTATCAGTACTTTGTCAAAATTTTTAATAATATCTCCAAGGTTTTTTGGGAATGGTCTTACGTAGCGTATATGGGCATGTGATACAGATGCACCTTCTGCTTGCAATTGTGCACAAGCGCTTTTTATAGATCCATACGTACTTCCCCATCCTATCACCAATAGTTTACCTTTTTCTGCACCACTATCTAATTTTTGTTCAGGAATATAGTCTGCAATTTTATCTACTTTTTCTTGACGAATTTTTACCATCAATTGATGGTTTTCTGGTTCGTAACTAATATTACCAGTGATGTTTTGTTTTTCCAAACCGCCAATACGATGCTCCATGGCAGGTGTGCCAGGTATTACCCAAGGGCGTACAAGTTTTTCATCACGCAAGTATGGTTGAAATTTTTCTTCGTGGTCACCAAGCTGTGTTTTAAATTCCGTTTTTATTTCTGGTAAATCTGCACTTTGTGGAAACTTCCATGGCTCTGCACCATTGGCAATATAACCATCGCTAAGAAAAATAACTGGCGTCATGTGCTGTACAGAAATGCGCACGGCTTCATACACTGCCGAAAAACAATCGCTCGGCGTGCACGCAGATACAATTGGCATTGGGCACTCACCATTTCTACCATAATAGGCTTGCATCAAATCGCTCTGCTCTGTTTTTGTTGGTAAACCAGTACTTGGTCCACCACGTTGTACATTAATGATGAGCAACGGTATTTCTAGCATTACGGCAAGCCCCATGGCTTCTGCTTTTAGTGCCATACCCGGGCCACTCGTAGTTGTTACACCAAGCGAGCCACCATAGCTTGCTCCAATAGCGGAGGTTATTGCTGCAATTTCATCTTCTGCTTGAAAAGTACGTACACCAAAAGCTTTGTGTCTGCTAAGCTCATGCAAAATATCCGATGCCGGAGTAATAGGGTATGAACCCAAAAATATAGGCAAGCCACTCTTTTGTGAAGCCGCTATTAAACCATACGACAATGCTTGGTTACCCATCATAGAGCGGTACGTGCCTGGCTCCATTACGGCTTTTGCTACTGAATAGCGTGCAGAAAAAGTTTCGGTGGTATCGCCAAAATTGTATCCAGATTGTAGTGCTTTTACATTACTCTCTAGTATCTCTGGTTTTTTGCCAAATTTTTCCGTAAGAAAAGTGATGGTGTTTTCCATACTCCGATTGTACATCCAATATAAAAAACCAAGTACAAACATATTTTTTGCACGGTCTTTTTCTTTGGTGCCCATCGTAATATCCTTCAATGCCTCACGGGTCATTTTGGTTACATCCATTTGTATTACCTCATATCCATCAAGGCTATTATCTTCTAATGGGTTTATACCATCAGGATAATTTGCTAGTCTAAGATTTTTTGAATCAAACCCATCTGTATTGGCAATTATTTTTCCGCCTTTTTTTAATCCTTTTAAATTTACTTTTAGTGCAGCGGCATTCATAGCTACCAATACATCGCAATCATCACCAGGGGTAAAAATCCTATCGCTGCTAAAACGTAGTTGATAACCACTCACACCTGGAAGTGTACCTATTGGGGCACGTATCTCCGCAGGAAAATCAGGAAAAGTGGCTAAATCTAAACCAAGCATAGCGCTGTTATTGGTAAACTGTGTGCCTGTCAATTGCATACCATCGCCACTATCCCCTGCAAATTTTATCACTACTTCTTGTAAAACTTCTTGTGTATCTGCCATTGTTAATTGTTGGAGTTTATTAGTTTGTAAAGGTAGTAAATGCTTTATCAATAAAAAGTTTGAAATTGCTATTTTAACCTACGCTATGAGAAAAATTTTATAAAATGTATTAAACTAAATAAATTATCAAAAAAATACTAAATAAATTAGTTGTTTATAAATAATATTCCATAGTTTTGTTTCAGAATATATATTTACACGCAGAACAAGATACATCACTTAAAAAAAACAAACACATGAGCGCAGCAGACAAAAACAGCAAAATTGAAAATGCAGAAAAAGCAGAAAAGTTTAAGGCCCTTAAACTTACGATGGACAAGATAGATAAGGATTATGGAAAGGGTTCGGTAATGATGATGGGTGATAAAGGAGTGGTGGAGCAAGAAGTTATTTCAACAGGATCTATAGGATTGGATGTGGCACTAGGCATTGGCGGTTTGCCAAAAGGAAGGGTGATAGAAATTTATGGCCCAGAATCTAGTGGTAAAACAACACTAGCTATACACGTAATAGCAGAGGCGCAAAAGAAAGGTGGCATGTGTGCATTTATAGATGCAGAACATGCATTTGATAGTAACTATGCACAAAAACTTGGGGTGGACATTGACAATTTATTAATCTCACAACCAGACTATGGTGAGCAAGCATTGGAAATTGCAGATCGTTTAATATTGAGTGGTGCGTTAGATGTTGTTGTGATTGACTCAGTAGCTGCACTTGTACCAAAAAGTGAATTGGAAGGCGAAATGGGCGATAGCAAAATGGGTTTACATGCTCGTTTGATGAGCCAAGCATTAAGAAAATTAACGGCTACCATTAATAAAACAGGTACGGTTTGTATTTTCATAAATCAATTGAGAGAAAAAATTGGTGTTATGTTTGGTAATCCAGAAACAACAACGGGTGGTAATGCATTAAAATTTTATGCATCTGTTCGTTTAGATATTCGCCGTTTGGCACAAATAAAAGATGGCGATGAAATAACAGGTAACCACATAAAAGTAAAAGTGGTAAAAAATAAAGTAGCACCGCCTTTCCGCATTGCAGAGTTTGATATTGTGTATGGAGAAGGTATTTCTAAATCTGGAGAAATTGTAGATATGGGTGTAGAGCTTGGTATTGTACAAAAAAGTGGAAGCTGGTTTAGCTACAATGGCGATAAACTTGGGCAAGGCAGAGAATCTGTAAAACAGCTTATGATTGACAATCCTGCCTTAGCGGAAGAAATTGAAAATAAAATAAGAGAAAAAATTAAAGAAAATAAAGGAGAAGCCGTTGCGGCAGAATAATATTTTCTAATGAATGTTTGGGTTAGTAAGTAATAAAAAACCGCCTTTTCACAAAGACGGTTTT
>JAYSWO010000177.1:0-12528 GCA_043717975.1 Ferruginibacter sp.
ATTTTT
Organism: Ferruginibacter sp.; assembly: GCA_043717975.1. GTDB lineage: Bacteria > Bacteroidota > Bacteroidia > Chitinophagales > Chitinophagaceae > Ferruginibacter. The sequence goes on from JAYSWO010000177.1 coordinate 7, forward strand.
TTTGAAATTATTTGGATTTTTTACCTGTGTTCAGTTCCAACTGGTTTTCCAGATGTTAGCAGAGATCCCACGGTCCGGTACTGGTCTCACCTCCATATTTCTTTAAGTTTTTTTAGTTTTTAAATTTGAAGTGTTTTTGTCCCAAAAGTCATCAATGTCATTTATTTCTTTCGCTAAATTGTCTTGATAAACACACTTATAGTGACCATACGCATAGCTAAGATTTTTACCAATTCAGCATCTCTTATCATCAGCAGAGGACAAGGCATGCAAAATATTTAAACAACGAAAGCAGAGAAAGTTTTATAAAAAGCGTAGTAGTAAATGTGATGAGTACGCCAGAGTATCAACTGTGTTAGACAGAAGATAAAATGACAACAGACGACTGGCCACAGACAATATTCAACCCTTTCAACAATTTTCAACAATTTTCAACAACTTTCAACTTTTCACCTTCAATTTTAATAATCATGTTATTCAAACGCAAAGAATTTCTCCAAATAGGCTCGCTAGCCACCGCTTCTTTAATGATGCCAAAATTTTTAAAAGCATTTGAAAAGCCAAATTATGTACCTGCAGGAAACAAGGTAGTAGTGGTGATACAATTTAGTGGTGGCAATGATGGGCTCAATACCGTTATACCAATTACAAATGATATTTATTACAAAGAAAGAAAAACGATTGGTATTACTAAAGACAAAGCTTTGGGATTAACAGACGCTGTGGGCCTGCACCCATCTTTAGCAGCTTTTAAAGGCTTATACGACGATGGTAGTTTATCTATCATGAATAGTGTTGGCTATCCAAATCCTGATCGTTCGCATTTTCGCAGTATGGATATTTGGCATAGTGCAAGTGCTAGTAGTGAGTATGTAAACACTGGTTGGATAGGTCGTTATTTAGATGCACAATGCAAAGGTTGTGATAAACCTACACAAGCACTAGAGCTCGACGATATGCTGAGCTTAGCATTAAAAGGAACAGAAAACAAAGGTTTGGCATTTAAGGATCCTCGCAGATTATACAGCAGCAGCAAAGAAAAATTCTTTAAAGATATTAATGTAGCACATACAAAAACGGAAGAAACGGTAGATTATCTTTATAAAACAATGAGCGAAACACTAAGCAGTGCCGATTATATTTTTCAGCAAAGCAAGTTGCACCCAACATCTCAAGCTTATCCTAATACCTCTTTGGGCAAAGATTTAAAAACCATTTCATCGCTCATATTATCCGACATAAATACAAAAGTGTATTACGTTTCGCTTGGTAGTTTTGATACCCATGCAGGGCAAGAAGCTCAGCAAAAAAGATTGTTTGATGAATTGAACGATGCTATAAAGGCTTTTACAACAGATATGAAAAGCAATGGCCGTTTTGAAGATGTATTGATGATGACTTTTTCCGAATTTGGCAGACGAGTATCTCAAAATGCCAGTAATGGTACCGACCATGGCACAGCCAACAATATGTTTTTTATAAGCGGGGGTCTAAAACAAAAAGGCCTATTAAATGCCATGCCCGATTTGACAGACCTAAACGATGGCGACCTCAAACACAAAGTTGACTTTAGAAATGTATATGCAACCGTACTCAACAAATGGCTCGGTGTAGATGACAAAGGCATATTGGGCAATCGTTTTGAACGAATGAACTTTATTTAAAACCAACCTATAAAAAGAAGCCTTGCAAATTTTGCAAGGCTTTTAAGTTATTTTATTTTTTTATCAATTTCTCTATCAAGTGTATATCGTCTGTAATAATGTGCAGCATATACAAAGCAGATTGTAATTTTTCCAAATCATTTAAAGTAAAAATATTGGATCCTTTTAATCCTTTTAAAGATTTGGTTAAAACCACTTTGCCTGCAACATCTACAATTCTAATATTTACAGTAGTGTTATGTGTTAATGCTAAATCAATATTCACTTTGTTGATGAAAGGATTTGGTGAAACTTTGGTATCAAGTTGTGCATTGCTTCCAGTGTGAATTACAATTATTCTACTGTATTCAAAACTTCCATCATTGTTTACAATTTTTAAGCGATAGTAATTAATGCTGAGTGGATTAAGATCTATCAAATCATAACTACTTGCGTTATTACTACTTCCTTTTGCTACTACTATTCCTATTTTTATAAAATTATTACCATCTTCACTGCGCTCTACTTCAAAATGTTTGGTATTAATTTCACTTTCTGTTATCCAGTTTAAATCTACTTGACTACCATTCAATCTACCATTAAAGCTTATCAATTTAATCGGTAATACAGACGACCAGCTTACAGTTACTGTGGCAGGTGTTGGGTCATATAATCCTGCTGCATCTCTTGATGCAAATTTGAAAGAAGTAAAACTCGTTCTATTATCAGGATCTATAACCAATAATGTAGGATTAAATAGAGTAATAACTTGGTTCAACTGAGCCTCTAAACCATTATAATATAAAACAGCACCAATAGGTAGTTCTGTTATCTTATACGTTTTTCCAACACCTAAAATTCCATCTTCCTGATCGCTTCCCATTAGCCCTCCTGTAATGTCATATTGTACACCAGCCGTATTGATTGGATAAGACAAAGTTTTATTGTCAGAATCTGGCAAAGTTTCTATGGCCACATTTACTGAATCTATATTACTTGTTAATGTACTTACTCTAACCGTGCCTGATGCTATACCAGGTTCTACGCCAGTTCCCGCTAGATTGTTTTTACCGTACATATCACCTGTATTTATCCAGTTGTTCATAAGTCCGGCATCTGCAGGCGGTAGATCTCCGATATTTACACTCATGGTAGATACTTGAAGTGTATAATTTGTAATTACATCTGCATCGGCAAATACATAATTGCCTGTTGTGGCATTTACGGTAGTTCTTCTTACCACTTTGCCTGTAGAATCAGTTAAATAAGCATACATCGTATTACCTTCTAATGTACCCATTGGCGTACCATTTACCTTATTATCCATAAGGCCATTTTCATCTCTAAATAATGTACCACTAATGGTCAAATGATTTTTAGCTATACCAAAATCGTATGGTGCCAAACATGTTTGCGAACTAGTAGCTGTAAGGCCGTGTTGCAATATTGTTGTGGTATGATGATATATAGGTACAGTTGTTACGTCTAATTTTGTAATATAGCATATTGGATAACTTATATACTGAATTTTTACATTGTCAATATAAACAGTATCTGCATCGGCCACATTATTATTTGTTAGAAAACGTAAATATGTTGTTGGCCCTGCAAAAGCAGTGATATCTTGGTTATAAATATTTACATAATTAGCATCTGCAATACCATCACCTGCTATTGTAAATATGGTGCCAAATGTTGTTCCATTATTTGATGCTTGTACAATAATATCTTTACCTGCAGTTAAAGTAGTCGTTTTTCTTCGGTAAGAAAAAGATAAAAAAGCATAAGCTGCACCAGATAAATTCACTTCTCTTGTTACAGATACATTATTATCTTTTAATCTTATCGCATTTGTAAACGCACCATCTTTTAAAATTTCGGCATCTGCATTTGCTACCGCATTACAAAAACCTGTAGATCCGTCACCAATATCTGTCCAATTACTTGACCAAGCTACATCACCATCCGAGCCATCAGCACATGTTCTTGCACCTGCTACGCCATCAAAGTTATCGGCTACAAATTTTTCTGGATATGTTATAAATTGGTATGACCCGGATGCATCAACAGTTATAGAATCTTTTAATTCATTGGCAGTAGCAATGTTGTTGCAATTTCCATCTATATACAAATACACTTTTGCGCCAGCTACACCTGTACCACCATCATTATTTATACCGTCATCATTTTTATCTAAAAATACAGTGCCAGAGAGCACATTTTCATTGAAAGGAGCAGGGCATGTGCTAATATCAATATACACTGTAGCTATATCGCATACAATGGGTGTACCAGTAGAACATACATTATATTCCAAAGTATCTTTACCAGTATAACCATTGCTTGGTGTATATATTAATGTGCCATTAGCATTGATGGTTACAGTACCATGGCTTGGTTGTAGCAAAGTTGTATTTGTTACAGTTGTAGGATCTACGGTAGCTAAGAAACCAAAATCATTTAATAAAATTGGAATCGTTACCGGCTGATTAATGATAGTACGTGCATAATCATCATTTGCCAAAATAAGTTTTTGTTTACAGAATGGCTGAATGGTAGAGCCTACGTCCCAACTTGGATTTGCAACATTCGCAGTAGAAGCGTCTTCGCCATACACAGCTGCTAATTTTGCACCATTACAAGTAAATATTGCAATACCGCTTTGGTCTTTATCTCTATTATCTCTTATCCTTGCATATTTTAATGCATTCAACGTAAATGTAGTGTCGTAGCGTAAACCGCAAAGGCTCAATGAACCTGCAGAACCACTTACTTTTCCATCCCATTTTACATAAATAGGTGTATTATCTAGCGTTGGCGTAACCCATATTGGATTATCGTTGGTTGTACCATTTATTGAGCCAGGGGCCCATGCAATAGTGGCCATATCAGTTAGTCTCGCTTCTGAAATTAAGTTGAAAGACCAATCAAATTGTGTACCTGTATTACCACCACCACCAGGCGTGTAACTATCGCATACTTGGATAGCTGTAAAAGATTCGCCCGTAGGATTTACAAATTTATAAGCAGCAGTATTTGATAATGCCATTGGAAAACGAACTACTGTTTTAGCAGGCAATGATATAGTGCCATTTGATGGAATGCCACTTGTCCAATTAATAGAAATTGGTCTATTTAAATTATTATACAACATTACTACGTTAGTATCCTTAATAGCAGTGCTAGCACCAGTAGTTGGAACAGGTGAGTAATACGTATTAGAATACCAAGTGGCAGGGAAAATGGGAACATCTCTTGAAGAGTATCCATCATTACCACCAAAATGTAATTCTACACCTATTTTATCAGATGATGTAACCGTAGCACCAGATAATATTCCGCCATTTACCAATAAAACTTGTCCTTCATTTATGGTAGCTGTTGTTTCTAGTGTACCATTATTATCTTTATCTATTTGTACGAGTGTATTATTTTGTGCTGCTCTTATAAAGAGTGCAGAGTAACGAAAATCTTGGCTAGGAAAATTTTGCCCAACAGGTATCGTAAATGATGTACCATAATCTTTTATTGCAGATACGTTTGTTTTCATACATTGTACTTCCATAATAGTTGGCTCCCCACATACTTGCGTTACCGTTATCTGACCGCTAGAAGTTATTTTATCTTTACCATCATAAAATAAATTTGCAGCCACCCTTGGGTTAGTTGGTATTATATTATCCAATACAATACTGCCACCAGCTGGTATTATATCGGTTGCATAACCAGGCGCTATTCCATTATATGGGTTACCATCACCCCATACTTTGGTAGTGGCTTGCAATGGATTCAATGCATTTAGTTCGTACCCATCTTCCCACTCATCCCATACAATTGTCATACCTGGGTATGGAATTTTCATACTTATAACAGAACGAACATTATTACTAGGCATTGCATTATTTGTTGAACTATCTAATGCCATACGTGCTTCATTTTCAGAAAAAGGCAAATAAAATATGTGATCTCGATTTGCTTCAGAGCATGGGTCAAATATGGTTGGATTTATAGTATAGTATGCTTTGCCAGTAGCACATAATCCTGTACTATCGCATATTTGATAGGTCAAAGTATCCCTGCCTGCATATGTTCCATTGGGCAAGTAGATAATCTTTCCATTAGATATATACCCAGTTCCGTTATAAGATTGAGATGTAATATTAAGCGTTGTTATCCTTATATTATTATTGGGGTCATAATCATTTGCTAGGACATCTAACGAAATTGGTGCGCCACCACCACCTGTAGCTGAATCATTTAAGGCTACAGGTGGGCAAAGAGAACAAACATCAAACACTTCAAGATCAGAATTTTTAATTAAATTCTCATATCCTTCTGTCGCTGTAGCCAATAAATTGTACAATGCTGTAGTGGGCAATGTCGTCCACACATACTCATATGTACGTGTACATGCAGTAGAATCTACACATGTTGCAGTGGCAATACTTGGACTTGGTATAATATTTACTGTTAATCCAGTAATGTCTGAATAACCAAATGGAGTAGATACTTTTGCTCTTACATAATAAGTCGTATTTATACTTCCACTTATTCTTTTTGTACCACCTGGGTAAGGTGCACTAAATACATCAAAACTCACTATATCTATAAATGTAGAAACAGGAAGCAAACTAATTCTAGATGGTTTAGTGGCGCTGTGATAATCTATTTGAAATTCTACTCCCGCCTGTGCAGAAGTAATATTTAAAGCAATAGATTGTCCAGAAGGTACATTTACATCCACAGGTAGGATTCCTGTCCAACTCATTATTTTTGAAGTGCTGTTGTAAACAGGGTTACTCAAACTTATAAATGTTGTACTGCCATATTTTAAACTAGCTGTTATAGCAGGGTTTACAGGCATGGTACCTGCTACCACATTCACATACACCAACATTTGTATGGTTTGTGCTTTTATAGTTAGATTACTACACAAAGCAGGGCTTTGTGTAAAAGTTATGTTATTTGAAATTACAACAGGCTTTATAGCTACTGCACCTATTGCCCATTCTCCAGAACTACTTGTCCAACTCATGGTAGTATTAGAACCAGTAGCCGTTTTTGTACTTCCTGCACTATATACTTCTGTTCCGCCAAGCATATTCCATTTTTGGGTTTGACCTGGCGTTGGTGATGCTGTTGCGTTTCTGGTTGTAGAAATATCAAACACTAAATCTCCATTTGTAGATGATACATTTACGTTAGGGTTTGTACCGTTAGTATTGCTTGTGTATTCGTTAGATGCAAATAAACCTAAAGGATTAGTTTGGTCTACACCAGTAAATGTACTAACATTTACTACAGCTCCTTTTGTAGGGTCTGAGCTAAAGTTTACTGTAACTGTGTTATTTCCTGATGGAGGATTTACCAATTTATAAATAGCAACTCTGGCTCTAGTATTAATAATATTTTCACCTACTAGTGTTAGTGCTGTACTACCATATGTTACAGAAATCACTGTTCTATCTTTTGTAGAAACACTTACTAACATCAATCTATTTCTACCTGAACCTGTATTATGCGGTACTAAGATTGGTCCAACAATTCCAGTATTAGTGCTACTAGCATCAGGTGCTATTCCTGTTGTTGTAGATGAAATAGCCGAAGATGTTACTGTAGTAGTAATATTAGCTGCTACAGGATCTACCCTATCCAACGCTTGGCCAGGTATAGAGAGGTACAATGGTGTTTGTACTACGGTAGCATTAATGTTTACAATATGCGATGAACTTGCAGTAGAGCCGCCACAACCTTGCGAAGTGGCAGTGATAGATGATAAACCATACCAATTTGCTGCCCATGTAACAGCGCCTGTTGTAGAATTAATTGTATTGCCTGCATCTAAACTTGCTTGGTCTAAAACATACGTAATACCGGTACTGTTTGTAGCAGTAGCAGTGTACGTTATTGTTTCTGCCAACTGGTCTCTTACAGATTCTAAACCAAATGCAAATACAGGAGCACCCACAGTTGGGGTAGTTGTTACTGTATATATTACATTTTTTGGTCCACCACAACCTGCTGCCCTAGCAGTAATGGTAGATACGCCATTCCATGTAGCAGCATAAGTAACATCGCCTGTGGCAGTATTAATTGTGCCGGCTGCAGCAGGGCTTAGGATATACGTTATAGCTGAGGTATTTGTGGCAGTAGCTATATAGCTTTCAGTAGATATGCCTTGGCAGCGAACCAATGAACCGACTGTTACAAATATTGGTGTACCCACGGTTGGTGTGGTAGTAACAGTAAAAGTAGATAAAGCTGGGCCATTGCAACCTTGTGCAGTTGCCGTTATTATTGTTGTGCCAGACCAGCCAGCAGCATAAGCTACTACCCCTGTTACATTATTTATACTATTACCTGCAAAAGCAGCTGTAGCAGCATCTAATGTATATCTAAGTGTTGTATAATTAGTTGATGTAGCTACATAAGTAACCAAACCACCGCCTTGGCAACGTGTTGGCACATTAGCTGCAGTAAATAAAGGCGTACCCACGGTTGGTTTTGAATATGCCTTATGCGTTGAGATAGCAGGGCTACCACAACTTATGGCTGTTACCGTAATAATTGAACTATCCAAATTTACAGCACCCCAAGTTGGCGTATAAGTTACTTCTCCTGTATTTGCATCAATCATATTACCTGCAGCTAAACTTAAAGCATCTAAACTATAAGTTATACTCGTGCTATTTGCAACAGTAGCAGTATAAGTTACTGGAGCTGTACCAAAACAACGAGATGATGTAGGACCTAATAAAAATATTGGAGTACCTACATTTGGTGTTGTTGTTACGGTATGAGTAGCAGGAGCTGTTAACCCACCACAACCAGTTGCTGTAGCAGTAATAACTACCGTACCATTCGTATTTGTTGCATACGTTACTACTCCTGTCGTAGGTGATATTGTAGGATTACTACCAGACCCAGTGAAACTTATTGTATATGTTATCCCTGTAGAATTTGCAGCTGTTGCAGAATATTGTATTGAAGCAGCTCCTATACATTTTGTACTTGTTGTTCCTAATGCAAAAATTGGTGTACTTACTACAGGGCTTGTAGTAATGGTATGTGTTGAAGTTACAGGCCCATTACAACCAGTTGCAGTAGCAGTAACAATTGAAGTGCCATACCATGATGGTACAAAATTAATTCTTCCTGTATTTGGATTAAAACTATTTCCACCTAAAGCAGTGGCCGCATCAAGTTCATATGTTACAGCAGTAGTTACATTTGATGCATTTGCTGTATATGTTATACCAGCGTTTCCTTGGCAGCGAGTAGATGTAGATCCTAATGCAAATACAGGTATTCCCACATCTGGTGTAGCTGTAACAGCAATGCTACTTGCGCCACTCCAAAATAAAGTCGCATCATCTTGCGCCCTTAAATAATAAGTGCCCGATGTATTTACTATATACGTATTAGAAGAATTTGCTGTACTAGTACCCGAAGCCATAGTTTGCCAATACCATGTTTGCCCTATGGGTGCTGTGCCAGTCATATTTAAAGTTACACCTGTGTTAGTACATTGTGGACTATTGGAAGTAGGATTTGCTGGTACCGGAGGAGTTATTCCTGCAACGATTGTTCCTTCAACAGCAATTTCATCATTACGCCAGTTTACATATAATGCAGCATTGCAATTTAAAAGATAAAACCTAAAGCTAATATTAGAAATATTACTGAACATGCCTGAAGGCAGCATGATAGAGTCTTTTTGCATAATTAGGGTAACAGTATCAGTTGCTACATCGGTAGAGAAATTATCCAGACTGGATCGTAGTACCCATCGTGTAGCTCCCGATGCAGGAGCTCTATCATATCGTTGAAAAAAAGATAATTTACTCAAATTTAATAGATGGCCTGCATTAGGCGATATAGTAAAACCTATATATTCATTGGGATTAATATTAAATGTCGAGTTAGTCCAGTTTTCCGTTTCGATTTCGTTGGCCCTTGGACGACAAATTAATAACGGCCCCACAAAATCATAATCACTAAAAGTTGCATTGGCAGGTTGTGCAGTAACTGCAGGGTTTTGATTGGGGCAAGTCCCAAGTCCTGTAAATGAATACACTCCCAATTGTGATTGTGCTTGACTACTTAGTAATAACATTAAAAAACCTAATGTTAAAACAAGCGATTTTTTGCCTGATGGTAAATTAGTAGATATTGGTTTCATCTGTTGGTTTTTATAAGAATAAAAATAATTATGGATATCAGTGTTCGAAATAAATGTCAAATAAGTAAAAATATTTGAAAATACCAGTAAGATTTTTGCAGTTAGGGTATGCAACTTAGCTTCCAATTGGAGTAAATTTGGTTTCATAGCAGATAGATATTGGTTATTAATTTAAAATATATTGTTTCTCTAATTCTTTGATAAACAATAAATTTTAAAATATTCTACGGATTTTATGTAGAATATTAACTACTTAAACGCATTTTTGTAGTAAATAGTATGATAACAAACAAATAATTTTGCACATTCAGGTTTCACTTATATTACGGGTGCTAAAATTTGGTTAAAATAATTATTTATATATTTTAAATTAAAAATCAACTGAATCACCATTTAGTAAACCAACATCTAAGCTTTTCAGTGTTGTAGAAAAAGAAGAAAGTATAAAAAAACAAAAAGCAACAACAGGCAAGCAATTCTGTCATACAATCCTCATCGGAATAGTTTTTGCCACCAACGAAAGCAATTAAGCAATATATTTGCTCACCTAATTTATACAGAATGAATTTTAATAGCGAATTTGAAAAATATGCCATAAAGCATAGAGGAATAAATAGCAATACGCTTAGCGGTTATAATAAAATAAACGCCAAGCAATTTGGGAGCCAAAATCCTTTAGCGGATTGGGGTAATATTACAAACCTCACACCCAACATTATCGAAGAACGCCCAATGAACGTAGCTGTAATGGACGTTTACAGCCGTTTAATGATGGATCGTATCATCTTTTTAGGCTACCCTATAAACGATGAAGTAGCCAACATTGTAACCGCACAATTGTTGTTTTTAGAAAGTACCGACAGAGTGAGGGACATACAAATGTACATTAACTGCCCAGGCGGTGGTGTGTATGCAGGACTAGGCATGTACGATACCATGCAGTTTATTACGCCAGATATTGCTACAATTTGTACTGGTATGGCAGCAAGCATGGGGCAAGTACTCATGTGTGCAGGTGCTAAAGGCAAGCGTACAGCACTTAAGCATAGCCGTATAATGATGCATCAGCCTAGCGCAGGTGCAGGTGGGCAAGCAAGCGATGTAGAAATAACCGTAAACGAAGTAAAAAAAGTAAAGCACGAATTGTACGAAATCATATCCTTGCATACTGGGCAGCCAATAGAAAAAATTGCCGAAGATTGTAAGAGAGATAAATGGATGACATCTACCGAAGCAAAAGAATATGGCTTGGTTGACGAAGTGTTGTTGATAAACGCTCGTAAGCAAAAAAAGGATTAATACCCTTCGGCTAAAAGCTACGCTTTTTAGCCGAACGAGAACAGCAGCTATGGTCAACAGCAGTGGCGACGCTCCGTTCAACGACATATCTTTATTCATCTTTTATTATGCAATAGATTATGGAGTAGAATAAGTACAGTAAAAAAATAACTATCAAAAGAAAAAGAGTAACAACAAAATTTCAAATCACTCTTTTTCTCCTTTGAGCTCTTAGAAAAAAATAAAAAATAAAATGATCAATTCAAAAAATACTCGTTTTAGCGACGAAGACGAAAACCCAAAAGACCTTCCAGAAAGCCCAATGGAAAAAATGATGTCAGGCTGGCAGTTCGATAAAAAATTTATAGAGCAACGCAAAATATTTTTGTGGGGACCTGTGGATGACAAAAGCGCTAAAGACATTACCAACCGCTTAATGTATTTAGAAGCCATAGACCCAGGTAAAGAAATTACTTTTTACATAAACAGCCCCGGCGGGGTAGTTACCAGTGGTATGGTTATATACGATACCATGCAAATGATATCATCGCCTGTGAGCACCGTGTGCATGGGCATGGCAGCAAGTATGGGTAGCATTTTACTGAGCGGTGGCGAAAAAGGCAAGCGTTTTATTTTTCCAAGTGGAGAGGTAATGATACACCAACCAAGCGGCGGTGGCCAAGGCGTAAGTGCCGACCTAGAAATTATGGCCATACAAATGCAAAAAGTAAAAGAAATGGGTGCAGATGTGCTAGCCAAAAACTGTGGCAAAACCCGTGAGCAAATTATGAAAGATTTTGATAGAGATTATTGGATGGATGCAAAAGAAGCTGTGGAGTATGGTATTGTGGATGGGTTGATGGAGAAGTTGTAAATAAGTTCAAAGTTGAAGGTTCAAGGTTGAAAGTTTTATAGGTTGGACGTTTCGGCTGATGTTTAAAGATTATAATAAGAAAAGGTTTTGCATTTTTAGTGCAAAACCTTTTCTCAATAATGACCTAGTTGAATAAGCTCTCTTCTAAAAATAAGTCTATCTACATCGTTAAATTTAAAAATTTGTTCAGTTACTTTCCCAATATCACTCTTAGGTAAAATAATTCCATTCATTATTTCAAAATGGTCATTCCACAATCTATTCTTGGGTTGTAAAAACGAATTAAAGCACTATCATTTATAATACTACCTAAATCTGACCCCTTAAAATAATTACAATCAGGGCAACAATATGCTAGATTTTCTATATCATTATCACCGCCATGTTTTAGGCTTACGATGTGATCTATTTGAAAATTATAAAAAGAAACTTTTTCATGCAACAAACAGGGTCTTCCTGTAAATGATTCCCTAAAATAAATTTTATAAAAATGACCTGCTAAAAACGGGTCATTTTTATTTTGTGTGAACAAGTGGGTACTTTTT
>JAYSWO010000178.1:0-12513 GCA_043717975.1 Ferruginibacter sp.
TTCTTTAAATCTGGCAGAACCAAATATGGTAACACATGGTCCTACAAAATGCAGGGTACGAAAGCCTTTTATAAATTCCAATAATATACTTAAGGTAAACTTAAAATCTTTCCAACGATTTTGTGGGCCTTCTAAAAATTTAATTTCTGATTTATCCATTATGTAGAAAGTTATAGATTTTGATAATGTAAAAAACGGCAAGTATGAAAATGAAAGTTAATGAATAAAGTATTAGAAAAAAATTTTACCATTACCCAATAACATGACAAAAATCAACAATTTAACAATTTAAGGTCATTATTTAAAGCTGCCAACATACATATTTTTGTTTGGTTATTTCTCAACCAATAAAATGATTTGTATGAAAAAAGTACTTCTTGCTTTTGATGGAAAAAACTTTTCCGAAGGTGCTTTCGAATTTGCACGAAAATTACACGAGCTACAGCCGATATTATTAACAGGTGTATTTATGCCATCATCTGTATTCTCTAATATGTGGACTTACGCTGATGCCAATGCTGGCATATTTGCACCAATGATAGATGAAGAGGATACAGAAAAGATGGAACAAAATATTGCCAAGTTTGAAAGCCATTGCCGTAACAATGACATTGACTACAGAGTACACAAAGGTTATACAGAATACGCATTAGCCGATTTGCAAAAAGAAAGTATGTATGCCGACTTACTTATTATCGGTTCAGAAGTGTTTTTTGAAAACCTAGGTACGGAATCTCCTAATAATTATTTACAAAATGCATTGCACACGATAAAATGTGCAGCCGTATTGGTGCCCGAAAAATTCGATTTCCCTGAAAGTATTGTACTTGCCTATGATGGTAGCGATAACTCAGTATTTGCCATAAAACAATTTGCATATTTATTTCCCGAGTTATGCAACAAAGAAGTATTACTCGTATATGCAAGCGAAGCAGAAGATACTGATTTTCCAGATAAAATAGAAATGGAAGAATTGGCTGCAAGGCATTTTAGTAACCTTACTTTATTCAAGTTAGATATAAATCCTCAAAAATTCTTTAGTACTTGGGTTTCTGATAAAAAATCTGCATTGCTGGTTAGCGGCTCTTATAAGCGTTCAGGCATTTCACAATTTTTTAAAAAAAGTTTTATAAATGATGTTATTGAAAAGCATCAATTACCCATTTTTATTGCTCATCATTAAAATATATACATATGAAAAATATTATTGCTGCTTTTGATGGGTTAAAATATGCTGAAAGTACAGAACAGTATGCTATTAATATTGCCAAGCAAACCAATACGCATTTAGTAGGTGTGTTTTTAGATGATGCCACGTACAATAGTTTTAAAATAAATGAGATTGTAGAAGGTAATGGGTTTACAATGAATAAAATAAATAAGCTAGAAGAAAAAGATAAAGCTACTAGATACGAAGCTGCTTCAAATTTTACAAAAGCTTGTGAGCATGCAAAGTTGGAATTTTCGGTACATCACGACCATAAAATAGCCTTACAAGATTTAAAGCAAGAAAGTGTGTATGCAGATTTGATAATGATAAGTGCCAATGAAACCTTGATGCATTATGAAGAAAAAGCACCTACCCGTTTTATTAGAGATTTATTAGCAGATACACAATGTCCAATAATGATTGTGCCCCATAAATTTAAACCAATAGAAAAAATTATCTTATTGTACGATGGTGAACCTGCATCTGTATATGCTTTAAAAATGTTTAGTTATTTATTACCACAGTTAAAACATGTAGATACAGAAGTAATTTCTGTGAAACATTTAGATGAAGACGCACACTTGCCCAACAATAAGTTGATGAAAGAGTTTATGAAACGTCATTACCCAAAAGCGAAATATACCATCATGAAGGGATGGGCTGAGGAAGAAATCGTTTCGCATTTAAAAACACAAGAAGAAAATACCTTGATAGTGTTGGGTGCGTACAGAAGAGGCGCAGTGAGTAGGTGGTTTAGAGAAAGTATGGCAGATATATTGATGCGAAATTTGAAATTACCTTTGTTTATTGCGCACAATAAATGATACAGAATATAAGAGTTCAGTAATCTATTTTTTTACTCCGATACTAATTGTATGAGGCGTAGCTATTTTTTAAATCTGTGAATACAACTATATTTTATTATTATGTAAGAATTGTCAATGCATTTAAATAATGATGCAACCTCATTTTATTATAGTGTAAGTATTGCCAAAAGGAAAAAATTAACTTTGCCATTGGCGAAGACTTGGCTGGAGTGGTTACATCATTGAACCTATGCAAAATAAATTTGGCGCATTAAAGCAAATATTATCATTGGAGTTATTTGGGCTGTATGGCATATCATTTCATATTATCAAGCACATCAAACCACTAATTGGATTGTTTGGCAATGCATCGGCACTGTTTTTCTGCGCATCATTATGGTTTGGATATTTAACCAAGCAGGTAAAAGCGTTTTTGCAATGATACTCTTTGATACTATGATTAAATATTAGTCCTTACCTTATTCCAAATTATGGGGCACATTACAACCCATTTATATTTTGTATGCTATTGATGATGATAGTTATAATTATTATCTTTTCTGATCTTAAAATATTTACTAAGTATTGAAATGTATAAATAAAGTAAAGCAGACACATTAATAAAATTTGTTGAAAAATAATGCCTTAGGGAATTTAAGATAATTATGTAAATTAATCTTGTAATCTTATAACATTAGTATAGTAATATCTTCTGAGATTTGTATTTTAAAAAATGTTGGTTGGAAACAAAAATATTTTTTAAAAGAGTTAAAGTCGTTTCTACTGTTGCATTCTTTTGTTAGAGGCAATAGTAAAGCATTTTAGTTTATATTATTCTTACATCTTTTATCCTTATATATGATTCATCAATTAAATCCCAGTATATTAGTAGAAACACCACTTGGCAATGGGCAAGCTATTTTTGTGATAGATTACGGAATGCATCAAAATACTTGCTGGGTTGTGGCATTGGTAAATGACGGTGTTATAAAACATTTTGATTGTAACGACGTTGTACTTGCAACAAATTTTACTTATAGAATGAATGTGCATAGTAATAAAGTATAAATATTATCACCCTAAAATAAATTGTAATGGCTGCAAAAAAAAGTACAACGAAGTCTTCCGATAAAAAGACTACGGACCCTTGCTGGAAAGGATACAAAAAAGATGGCATGAAAATTAAGAATGATAAAAAAGTTCCTAATTGTGTTCCTATTAAAAAAGCTTGACAGCAAATATTACAAATAGAGTTTACATACCAATTGATCTAATATTCAACATAGCAATTCCATTTAAAAACTTTCTTTTAATAAATTATATTTTTTAATTTTAAAGATTAATAAAATATTTAATTATCCTTATTTTTCATCAACATCACCATCTTACTGTACAATTGATTTTCATCAATAGGTTTAGATACATAATCGTCCATGCCAAATGCTTTACATTTGGCTACATCTACAGTGGTTACATCTGCCGTTAAAGCAATTATCGGAATGTTATTTTTCATTGTTTTGCGAATGTATTCTGTCGCCTCAAACCCATTCATTTCGGGCATTTGCAAATCCATTAAAATAATATCGTAGGTATTGGTTTGTAATTTTTCTATGGCAATTCTTCCATTATCCACTACTTCATTTTCAAACCCAAAATCATCTAAAATAATTTTTATTAATAATTGATTTAATGCAACATCTTCAGCTACCAATACTCTAAAATTTTTAATTTCTGTACTCGGTTTTTGTACTTCTATATCTTGTTCTGTTTTTATGGCCGCTTTTCCAAATGGCAGGATAAAACTAAATCTTGAACCTTCGCCTAATGTACTTTTTACAGCAATACTTCCGCCTTGCGCTTCTGTTAATTGTTTTACAATGGCAAGCCCAAGCCCTGTGCCACCATACGAATTGGATGTGCTTATTTCAGCTTGCTCAAACAGATTAAAAACCAAATCTATTTTATCTGCAGCAATGCCAATGCCTGTATCGGTAACGGCAAATTCAATAGAGATATTTTCTTCGTCTTCGCTTATTAATTGGGTGCTTAGTATTATTTTTCCTTTGTGCGTAAATTTTATGGCGTTACTCATCAAGTTTAAAATAATCTGATTTAATCTTACGGAGTCGCCTACTAATATAGATGGTATTTGGCTGTGGTATTCACTTACAAGTTCTATATTCTTTTCCTTTATTTTTAAATCAAAAGTATGTAGTATGGATTGTATTGATTTGTGCAAGTCAAAGGGTTGTTTTACAAATGTCATTTTACCTGCATCTACTTTTGCCAAATCCAATATATCGTTTATGAGTACGTGTAAAGAATTGCTACTTGTTTTTATAGCCTCTATAAAATCTTTTTGTTTTTCGGCCAACTCGGTTTTTAATAACACATTTGTAAATCCTATAATGGAATTAAGTGGCGTTCGTATTTCGTGGCTCATATTAGATAAAAACTGCTGTTTAGATTTCACTGCATTTTCTGCCGATACCTTTGCATCTATCAATTCTTTTTCTATTCTTTTTTGTTCGGTTATATCTCTAAACGACCAGCTCCACACAAATTGATTACCATCTGCTGCAATAACAGGGTAGCCATAGCGCTCCACCATTTTACCATTTTTAAATTCTAAAATATCCATAGTGGTTTCTGTTGGATGTTTGTATAGGTAGTTTACTTTTTCAATAAACTGCTCAGGCTTTACCAGCTTTGTCATTGCAAAAGCAAGTGCTGCATCATCATCATTTGCATATACAATATGCTGCGGCATGTTCCATATTTCAATAAACCTTTTGTTGTAAGACAGAATTTTCCCTTTGACATCTACTAATAAAATGCCATTAATACTGGCTTCGTTATGTGCTTCTAATAATGCTTTGCGGTATTCCAATAAGTTTTGCGCTTCTTTCTGTTTTGTAATGTCAATACTCACACCAGTCAGTGTAACAGCTTCTCCAGAATCATTATAAAAATATTTGCCATAAGATCTTATCCAACGGATATCTTCGTTGTCATCTAGTTTTATACGATAGGATGTATCGTACTGTGTTTTTGTTGCAAGTGATTTTGCTACAGCTGCAAAAGCCACTTCTTTATCGCCTGCAAGCAACACTTTATGCCAGTCTTCATAAGAAAAGTCTGTACGTTCCTCATCATAGCCCCACATTTTTTTATGCAGGTTCGACCATTCTATCTTTTGTGATTGTAAATCCAACGACCAGGTGGCTACTTCTGCGGCAGTAGTAGCAATTTCTAAATGCTCGGTGGTTTTTCGCAGTTGTTTTTCACTTTCTTCTACTTTTTTATGGGCAAGCACCTGTTCAGTAACATCCATATTGGTACCTATTATCCATTCAACTTGCCCAGTAGCATTTGTACGAACGGTTTCCACTGATTCTATATGACGGAGCATACCATCGTAAGCCCTTAAAATTTTAAAGGAACGTTTGCTGCGGTCCATATTTTTTATAGTATATTGTAATATTTTTTCCTGCTCCGCAATATCTTCAGCAACTACCCCATCCTTTCAGGTATTGTATTGTACAAGTCCATCAATGGTTGGCTTTACGCCATAAATTTCAAACATTTTTGCATCCCATTTGATTTGATTGTTGATGACATTCCATTCCCAAATACCTACGCCAGAGGTTTCAGTTGCCAGACGAAAACGCTGTTCGCTTTCTTCTACTTTTTTACGGGCAGTTATCTGTTCCGTTATATCTGCAATGGCCAATAAAATTAATTTTTCACCACCAGTTTCATTCACTAATTCACGAGCATTTAACAGCACAATACGCTCTCCAATATTTGGAAAATTGTGGGATATCTCAAAGTTTTCTAGTTTGGATTTATGCCACAATATATTTAGTAAAAGTTCTCTTAACGCAGGAATATCCCATTGTTTATTTCCCAAATCATATATAAATTTCCCTTCTGTATCTTTTCATTTACCTGAAAGGTTTTATAAAACGAACTGTTTGCCGATTTTATGCGCATGTTTTTATCCAACACTAGCAAGGGTTCATACAAAGTAGATATTATTGCTTCTGCATAATCTCTAGCTTCCGTTATTTGTTCGTTTAACCCAATTATTTCTTGGTTTACTACGGTAAGTTCTTCATTGGTACTTTGCAATTCTTCTTTGCTGGTTTCCATTTCTTCATTAAGACTTTGCAGTTCTTCGCTGCCACTTAGCAGTTCTTCGTTGGCACTTTGTAGTTCTTCATTGGCAGCTTCTTGGTCTTCGGTAATACTACGCATATCTTCACGGCTTTGTGCCAGCTCTTTTTCTAATTGTGCTATGCGAAGGTCTTGTGCGTTTCTCATTTCTCGTTTCTCGTTTGCTGTTTCTCTTTTGTTGGTTACTGTAGCCTGCTTATTGCCTGCAGCCAACTGCCTGCTGTCAACTGTCTTTTGATGAAAAAGCACCAAGTAATGCGGTTCTATAACGTTGGGTAGTGGTATAGCCTCTATAGAAATATTGGTTTGAATGCCATTTATCTGTATAGGAATATTTTCTTTTACAACGGTTGTATTTTCTTTTTTTGCTTTGTGTAAAATATTACGCAATTCAAAGGATAATCCCTCCTTAGCCATTTTTAATACATTAAGGCTGGCTTTGCCTGGCGAAGGTTCTAAAAAATGGCCTGTGCTGCCTCTAAAATGCACAATATCCATAGCCTCATTTACCACCACTCCTGCAGGAGTATATTTGCTGAGGATTATATCATCAGCTGTTTTTTGAAAGCCAGTACGCACAGGCTCGCTTTTGGTATAACTATTTGTATCAGTAAAATTTTTTTCACTTACTATGGTTGCAGTAGGCACAAACCTACTAGCTATATCTTTACGGGTAAATATTTTATCGGTTTTAGCTGTATCCTTTAATTGGCACACCCCAAAATGGTCGGGTACGCCACTAGTAGTTTCAGATTTGCCTAGCAATAAAAACCCTTTTTGGTTTAATGCATAATGAAAAGTGGCAAGTGCTTTTTTTTGCAAGTAGGGCTCCATATAAATAAGCACATTGCGGCAGCTAATAAAATCAATTTTGCTAAAGGCGGGGTCTTTTAAAAAATTATGCACTGCAAACACACATAAATCTCTTATCGATTTTTTTGCTTGGTAGTCGCCATTGTTTTTTGTAAAATATTCTTTTAAGTGTGCTTCGCTTAATCCTATTACATCGGTTTTAGAATAAATTCCACTACGAGCTTTTGCAATAGCAGGTTCGCTAATATCGGTAGCAAAAATTTGCATCCTTTGGTGCCCATCCTCCGAAAATCTATCGCCCAATAAGTCTTTAAAACAAATAGCCATAGAATAAACCTCTTCTCCAGTACTGCAACCCGCCACCCACACACGTATGGGCTCGCCGTCTTTTTTATTTTTTACAATTAGCGGAAATACTGCTTTGCATAAGCTATCATAAATTTTTGGGTCTCTAAAAAAATCGGTTACAGGTATCAGCAAGTCTTGGTACAATAAATCTTGTTCAGGTTTTTTTTCTCTTAAATATTTTAAATACACAGAAGGTTCTTCGGTTTTATTAATAGCCATTCTACGGAGTATTCTTCTGCGTATGGTAGAAGGTTTGTAATAAGTAAAATCAGTACCCTTGCGTATGCGGAGTAGCGAAAGTATTTGTTTAAACACATCTTCATCTTGCTGTGGAATATCCTCCACATCTTTTCCTTTTATAATACTAATTACTTCCAACAATTTTTGTGGAATTTTATCCGGTGGCAATACAAAATCTACCACACCAGCTTCTACAGCACTATTCGGCATGCCTTCGTATGCAGCCGATGCTTCATCTTGCGCAAAAGTAATGCCTCCTTGTTCTTTAATAGCTTTCAAACCCATGGTACCATCGCTAGCAGTGCCAGATAAAACAACGCCTATTGCATGGCTTTGGTGTACCTCGGATAGCGATGTAAAGAAAAGATCAATAGGTAAATTGCGCTCCATTTTACTTTTTGCAGGGCGGGGTGTAAGCTCCAGCACACCATCATTGGCAATCATCATTTTATTACTAGGTAAAATGTAAATATGGTTTGGCTGCACTTTAATATCATCTGCAATTTCTAATACGGGTATAAGGGTTACTTTTTGCAATATCTCTACCAGCATGCTTTCGTGGCTTGGGTCTAAATGCTGTACGAGCACATAAGCCATACCCGAATCAACCGGTATGGCTTTTAGTAATTTTTTAAAAGCATCAAGCCCACCAGCCGATGCTCCAATACCCACTACAGGGAAATGGTTTTCAGATTTAATAAGTGTTTTATCTATTTCGGGTATGTTGTTTTTTGATTTCATGTTATTAATATTGGTTGCCCTATATAAAATTAGGCTTAAAATATATCATTTGATTTATTATATTTAATTTATTGGTATTGTTCCTATGCAAAAAGTATCCATTCTAGCTTGGTGTTGGGAGTTTCACGCATACGTATCAATGTGTGAATGATATAACTCATTATTATTATTATGTAATGATCAATACAAAATAAAAATCAACTTTGTTCCTTTGTATTATCGGTTGCTGTCCTAACCAACCGAAATTTTAATGGTTGGTGAACACAGCAACCATTAAAAAAACAAAAAAAACATTGGCATGTTTATTACAAACAATAATGCTACAGAAGCAAATATTAAATTATCCCTTTACAAATTTTTATGATTGTATTATCACATCAAAAAGGTTGGAAAATTATTACACAGCGTTCGCATGGATTGTTGGCCGCAATGATTGCTTACCAATACAATATTGATTTGCCTGTAGAAATAATGGTTCCTGTACTTGTTGCCATTGCAGAGCATGATGATGGAGTAACTGAAACTCTGGCCCATCGAAACCTTACAGACGCAGGAGCCCCCAGGAACTTTACAGTGGCAGACGGAAATACGAAGACAGATTTAACTCAGATGCTGAGCCTAATTGAAATTGGAAACTCAAAAAGTCAGTTGAATGGGTTGCTCAGTTCTCTTCATATAAAATTTTTATACGATGGCAATAAAAGAAAAACAGACAAAGGATTGGATGATTTTTTAAAGGAACAAGAGCAATACCGAACCACTGTTATGAAAAATCTACATATTGATAAGAAATTTGCAGCAAGGCTTTATAGGTTATTAGAATGGAGCGATGCGTTTTCGCTGTTAATCTGTTTAGATAAAATACAAATTGAAGGTAGAAAAATGGAAATTTCTAAAAGCCCAGATGGAGATATGAATACGGTGCATTACAAACCCAATAAAGATATTTGTGTGGAACCCTGGCCGTTTAGAAGTTCTTCGTGTAAAGTATTTTACGAGTACAAGATTTTAAAACAACTACAATTTGATTCAAAAGAAGCGTTTAATGAAGCTTGTAAAGCTGCCAAAGTAGAACAAGCCGTGTTTACTCTTGTGAAGTAGATATTTGCATTCTGCCATGGCTAGTGTGTTAAGAAAATTCTATTGCATACTTTGATATTTTTCACCTAACCCCAATCCTTTTCCTTCAGGAGAAGGGTTGGGGTGGGATGTATAGTTTCAGCAGATGATAGGCATTTTATCTCGAATAATGCTGGTAAATAATTTTGTTTCTAGACAATTTTACATCTTTTACAATGATAGTTTGTGGCATTATTTATAGTGTTTTAAAACAATATCTATTAAAGCAAAAACGGTAAGAAATATTTATCTATCATCCCATTTTATAACATTAGCCTTTCAACGATTTTTTAGTTCTGGGTATTATTTTATTTGAAGTGTTATGACTTTTCCCAACTGTATTAATATTTGCGTTGCACAAAAAACAGACACTCCATTTGCAGAGCGTTTTAATTTTTTTAAAGATATGCACTTGGCATAATCGTTTGGTATTTATGTGGCTTTTGGGCTAATCATTTGGCCACAAACCGAAATGTATTTTTTGCAAGTAGGTTGGTTGCACAACTTTTAATATGTTATTTTCTACTATTAATTTTTGTTGTATTGCTTGCACCCATTAGAAATTTTTATTAAAAATAGCATTACAATGATAACAGAAACAAGTACATCTTTAACTATAAAAATATTAACTTACAAGTATTATGGACTCACTCACACATATAGCCCTCGGCGCCTGCATGGGCGAAGCATTTGCAGGAAAGCAACTTGGCAAAAAAGCCATGCTTTGGGGAGCACTTGCACAGAGTGTACCTGATATAGATTTTGTAGCATCTTTTTGGATGGATACCTCTTCCAATTTATTAGCCCACCGAGGGTTTACACACTCGTTTTTGTTTTGTGCACTCATTACGCCATTGTTGGCATTGCTGGCAGAATATTGGCATAGGCCGCACAATATTAGTTTGAAGAAATGGATGCTTTTTTTTGGCAGCGTTATTTTTATTCATATCTTTTTAGATGCATTTAATAATTATGGTGTGGGTTGGTTTGAGCCATTTAACCATAAGCGTATATCTTTGAATACCATTTATGTGGCAGACCCATTGTTTTCTATTTGGCCTGGCTTGGCATGTTTGGCATTTATTTATTTTAGAAAAAATACCATTTACCGAAAAAAAATATGGCGGCTAGGGCTTGGTATTACTGCTTTGTATTTGCTAATATGCGTTGGCATAAAAACTAAAATAAATGCGGATGTAAGAACGATTTTACAAAAACAACAAATTAGCTATACAAGATATTTTACTACGCCTACCCCATTACAAAGCTTATTGTGGTATGTGGTAGCAGGAAATGATAGTGGCTATTATGTTGGCTTCCGCTCCATATTTGATAGTAAGCAACAAATAGATTTTCAATATTTCCCAAGAAATGAATTTATGTTAGATACCATAAAAAGCCATGAGGATTTGCATAAACTAATTCGCTTTTCTAAAGAATTCTATACTGTAGAAAATGTAAACGATACCTTACTATTTAACGACCTGCGTTTTGGCCAAATTATTGGCTGGCAAAACCCCAAAGGAAACTTTGTATTTCATTATTATCTACAGCACCCCAATGATAATACACTAGTGGTACAACGAGGTAGGTTTGAGGGATGGGATTGGCAAACAGCTGCTTCATTGTTAAAAAGAATAAAGGGCAATTAATATTATAACTGCGTGCTGTCAGTGTTTTTTATGACGCTTATCATGTGTTTTTTTGGTGAAGGAAAGTATTTTTGTTTTCTAAAAACTGGTTGTTATTAATTAATGATGTATGAAAGTTACATGATTAAATAATAGCTATTTAGGGCAAACTTTTACTAGAGGGAGCATTTATTTTAATGTAAATAAAAATATTAAAACCTTACAACATGAAAACAATAATCATTCCAACAGACTTTTCTGCTGCAGCCATGAATGCAGCTACCTATGGTATTAAAATGGCAGAATCTGTAAAAGCAGATGTAATGCTATTTAACGTATTTGAAGTGCTAGCCAACTACGGCGAAATGGTGATAGATATTAATGTAGATAATTTGAAGAGGGATGCGGTGAAGGATATGGAGAATTTGAAAACTGAATTGGTAAGAACTACAGGCACTACAATAAACATTACCTCTGATGTAAGACTGGGTGTTTTTAATGATGAATTAAATACGCTTTGCGAAAAGATAAATCCTTATGCAGTAATAATGGGCAGCCAAGGAAAAACATCTGCAGAGCGTATATTGTTTGGTACACATGCATTGTATGCCATGAAGCATTTGGTTTGGCCATTAATTACCGTACCTGCTACTGCTACATTTTCTGCTATAAAAAATATTGGGTTGGCTTACGATTTCGAAAAAGAATTGGATAGCAATATTACCGAAGAAATTAAGCTGTTGGCGCATGATTTTGATGCAACCATACATGTATTAAATGCTGCTAAAGAAGATGAGTTTGATGCAGATTTTGTTTTATTATCTGGCAGGCTACAAAAAATGCTTGCACCATTTGCAGTAAAATATCATTTTATAACAAGTGATAATGCCAACCAAGGCATTGTTGATTTTGCAGAAAAAAATAATATTGATTTATTAATTGTGATGCCAAAGTACCATAGCGTATTAGAAAAAATATTTTTTAAAAGTCAAAGCAAGCAAATGGTATTGCATAGTCATGTGCCTGTATTGGCATTGCACAAATAAATTCTCTTTATTTTGAAAGCGTAGCAGTAGGATACAGATTTTACATTGTATTAAAAGCACGATGCTGTATCTAAAATTCTATTAAAAAAATACTTATGAAAACACTTTTCTATAGCACAAAACCTTATGAGCAATTATACTTGGAAAATGCCAACAAACAACATGCGGAAATAGTTTTTCTAAAAAAACCTTTATCTGTAGAAACAGCACACCTTGCAACAGGTTTTGATATGGTAAGCATTTTTACTGCTGATGATGCCTCTGCAGAAGTAATAGAAATACTCAATGACATTGATGTGAAATATATTACTACTCGAGCGGCAGGTCATGATAATATTGATATTGAAAAAGCAAACGAATATGGCATTACCGTTACAAAT
>JAYSWO010000179.1:0-12508 GCA_043717975.1 Ferruginibacter sp.
GGGCACTGAAAAGTCCACAGAATTAAAATGAGATTTTTTAGGTTTAAATATAGGCTCTTAGAATCGTCTGTATAAAAATGCTGTCCATCACCTAACCGAATGTGCCAAAGAAAAGAGGCTGTTTTCATCCAAGAAAACAGCCTCTTTTTAAAAACGACTACTTTTTCAGTGCCCTCTTTACTTTATCAGGATTTTTTTTATACTAGGTAAAACCGGTTAGTTTACAATCACAAATTTTTTCACCACCGTTTTTTCATTTACTTTCCATTTCAAAAAATATACGCCCGGCACAAGATTGTTTGTTTGAATTTGGGTTAATCCGTTTGACAAGTACCTGGCCAATACCCTTCCGTTGATATCCAACAGCATAAAATCAGTTGATTGTTTTAAAGCTGATTGAACATTTACAACTTGCCCTTTTTTTACAACCGTCGGAAATACATTAATCAGTTTTTCAGTTTGCTGTTCTGTAATAAATTTATTAAATGCCGGTACAACTACCACATTAAACACATCGGTTATACATCCGGCTCCATCTGTAACAGTATAAGTTGTATTAACTGCGGGGCTTACTGAAATTGATTGTGTTGTTGCACCTGTTGACCATGCGTAATTACCAATCCAGGATGCTGTAAGTGTTGCGCTGTTGCCGGCTATTATGTTAATGGTATTGGTTTGGTTTACATTTTTCATGATGGTGAAATTGTCCCTTATCACACCGTCTGCCCCGATCCATTTAGCTGCAAGGAGGTTGTTTTCTACTTCAAAATAAAGTGTACCTCCCTGGGTTACATTGGAATAATACATGGCATCATGTGGATAGCCTGCCGTTGTTCCACCTAACTGACCAGCAGAACCCACCAAAGCATAAACAATACCATTGCGTACATCAGTTGCGTTCTTTATGTAAGTACAAGAATTACTGCTTCCATCATATTTTGCACTGGAAGAACTTAATGCATGACTGGCAGCACTAAACGTATTTTCTACTCCATAATGTCCGTTAATTAAATAACTTCTTTCATAACTGTGGCTATGGCCATTCAATACCAGGTCTACTTTATACCTTTCCAGAATCGGTACAATTCTTTGCCGCATATTAATCAACTCTGTTTCTGTATCACTGTTGTGTGAGCCTTTGGTATAGGGCGGATGATGAAAATATACAACAGTCCATGGCTGTGTGTTTGCAGCAAGATCCTGCTTTAACCAAACAGCCTGCGGACCTAAAGTATCGTATAACCTGGTACTCCCGGTTTCCCAACCATAAGAATCCAATGCCACAAAATGAACATTGGCATAATTGTAAGAGTAAAAGGCTTCTGTATTAGAAGCTACACCACCGGCCTGACCATTGGAAGGCAAAGTAAACATATCATAATAAGGAATTAAATGGTCAGCCTGACGGGTAGCACTTTGTGCATAATCATGATTGCCCGGTGAAGGCCAAAGTACATGGTTTTTTGTAAGACTACCCTGGTAAATATTAAAGAAATTTGTTTGATACTCGGCATCCAGCCCATTGTTGTATGCATTATCTCCCATTAGTATCCAGGCATCTGTATAGTTGGTACCATTAAACGTTTGCCATGCATTACGCACATTTATCTGATTGGTAGAGTTATTTCCCATATCACCCATCGCCATGATTCTTATTTTTTGTGTGCTGCCGGCAACGGGCATTGTCTTAAAATAGTTATTGGCATCTCCCTGTAATACTTGTGTAGTAGAACCAATGCTATAATAGTAAAGTGTATTGGCTGTTAAACCGGTTAGCGTTACTACATGTTCGGTTGTGACTGTGTTATCGGTAACTGATTGGGTTAAACTTCCTGCTGTTGTACCAAATCTAACTCTACTGTTGGTACCCACATCGCTTCTCCATCTAATAACAACACTGTTTTGTAAAGCACTGTTCATGTAGGGTCCTCGTGTTAGTGCAGCAGCGCCTGGAACAGAACCCACCAGCTGCAAATCGAAGCTGATGTCACTACTTGTGGCGGCATTCTGGTGTATTTCTACTGCAATTACATTATTACCACTAATAAATGCTGATGAATTGATGGTGAAATTCTGTGCGGTATTGCCGTCATCCGCTACGGCTGTTGGCGCTAATGATGTGTAGGTAACGGCACCTGCAGGCATATTATTGCGGTAAACTTCTAACCCATTTACATAAATTATAATTCCATCATCTCTTCTCACGCTTCCGGCAAAAGTAGAAAATGCCAATGGGTTACTGATGCTGATTTCTTTGCGAAAATAGGTGGTTATCCATTTATCGCCTGTTGGTAAACATAAGGTTCCCCCGCCTCCCGATGGCACACAGGTAGCTTCATCTCCATCACCATATCCTAATTGACCGGTTCCGGTAGGCCAGGCTCCATCCGCATATCCTGAATTTTGCCATGCTCCGGCAGGGGCTGCACCGGCTGCATAGTATTTCCATGAAGCGCCGAACGCAATAAACGTTTGTGGCCCGGTACTCTCAGCTTCTGTATTAAAATTCCAGGTAACCGCATCTGAAATACCCGCATAATTATTATTGGCAAGGTCTTTAAAAGCACCGGCGGCAATTTCTATATGCACAGCTTTGGTGTAACCAAAATCAGCCGGATTAATGGTTACAACATTGCCTGTAACCGTAACAGAAGCTGCTGATACATCAATGGTTTGTATGGTTATGCCATTTTCCTTCACCAATATATTTCCTGTTCCTTTCTGTACATTTTCACTAAAAGTAAGTACCAGATTGCTGCCGACAGCTACATTGCTTGCATTATCCGGCGGAGAATAACTGGTAGCGGTAGGTGGCGTTACATCTGGACCAACTATGGTAAAATTCCAGGTAGTCGCATCTGCGATGCCTGCATAAGCATTGTTGGCAAGGTCTTTAAAAACGCCGGACGCCATTTCAATATTAACCTCAGCATTAAATGAAAAATTGGCCGGATCGATGGTAACCACATTGCCTGAAACTGTTACGGATGCAGCAGTTACATCAATAGTTTGAACAACAATGCCATTTTCTTTTACAAGAATATTTCCTGTTCCTTTCTGCACTGTTTCGTTAAAAGTTACAATCAAATTGGCAGCCGCTGAAACATTTGTTGCATTATCTGCTGGAGCATAATTGCTAACCGCTGGTGGAATCAGATCGGTAAAAAATACAGCAAAATTCCAAGTGCTGGCATTAGAAATGTCGGCATAATTATTATTGGCTAAATCTTTAAATACGCCAGATGCCATTTCAATATTAACTGCAGCTCCATTGCCAAAGTCAGCTGGATCAATTGTAACTGTGTTACCGGCAATTGATACGGAAGCCGATGATACATCAATAGTTTGTGTAATGATACCCCCCTCTTTTATTAAAATATTCCCGGTTCCCTTTTGAACCGCTTCGCTAAAGTTTATAACCAGGTTACTGCCTGCTGAAATATTCGTTGCATTATCAGTAGGATTAAAACTGGCTACCGTTGGCGCTGTTACGTCATTTCCAATCAATTCCAAATCAAAAGATATATCGGCATTGGATGAATTACGTTGATGAATTTCAACAGCAATTACGTTGGTGCCGTTTGTTAATGTACCTGCCGGCAGTGTTATTGTCTGAGGTGTATTTCCATCATCCGAAGCATCAGAAGAAGCTTTAGTGGTATAGCTAACACTATTTGGCATATTGGTTTTAAATCTTTGCGTACCGTTTATATACACAACGGCACCATCATCCCTTTTTACGTTTAAAGAAAAGCTGGTAAAGGTTGAAGCATTGGCAACTGAAATGGTTTTTCTAAAATAGGTGGTTATATATTTATTATTAATGTTGGGGCCATAACTTACCACAGTTGCTTCATCACCATCACCATAACCCAATTGTGCATTTCCAGTTGCCCATGGTGCATCATTAAATGTTGTTGTTCGCCATACTGTGCCCTGGTTTGTTCCATTATCCAAATATTTCCACGAAGAATTATATGGAATAATTACAGTCTGACTGTATAAATTTGGGGCTGCAAACAAGAAAATAATTGCCAGATAAAAAATTTTTTTCATAAATCTATTTTTATGGTTTGAACTATTTTTTCAATTCTATTAGTCGTATAAAATTTCTCTAGCACTAAAGTACAGATTTAATTTATTAAGAATAAAACAAATGTATTTTTTTTTACAGTAAAAATGTGAAATGCTTACAGCCTCAGTTTGGTGCGCCATAAATGAATAACATGCAATGTTTATCAATGTTTTACAAAAGAGGCAGGTAGGCCTTCCGCTTACGCCTTGTGGTTATTGAAAATCTTCTATCGAAAAATAAGTATCTGCCTATACTTGTTGTTGTATCATTGGTTTATTGGCTGGCGCTTTTGCATGCTGAAATAATTTTTACACAGCTTAAAAAAATGATGCTGTTCTAGAATAAAACTTTAGTCTTTGTTGTGTAAGGCAATGTTGCAATTTTTATAAAGTTTACATGTTGTAGTCTTTTCTTTTGCTACAGAAAGCGCAGAGGCACTGAAAAAGCATTGGGCTTAACTTCGGTTTAAAATATGGGTTGAATTAGTAAAAACCAAACTGTGGCTATGTGGCAATCAATTATTTTTCTTTGCCACAGATGCACAGAAAAAAAATCGTTTTTGGTTAGCTCCTACTCTAAAAAAGCCTTGAATTATTATAAGTCAAACTGTAGCTCTTCCGCATTCAGACGGGGCAAGTTGTGGCATCTGTGCCAACCATTATTTATATTTGCAGCAATGGCACAAAAAAAATTACTTCGCTTTGCACAAATAAAAGAATTTGACAATGTATTTGAAAAGCCAATAGATATGCAAGGCAAATGGCAAACACATTTTAAAAATGAAAACCCTATTATACTAGAGCTTGCTTGTGGCAGAGGCGAATACAGCATTGGGCTAGCACAATTGCACCCCAACCAAAACTTTGTAGGTGTAGATATTAAAGGGAATAGAATGTACATTGGTGCTAAAAAGGCGCTAGATAATAATCTTGTGAACGCCGCATTCTTACGTTCGCAAATAGAATCATTATCCTATTGCTTTTCAAAAGATGAAGTAGATGAAATTTGGATAACATTTCCCGACCCACAATTGCGTATTTCAAAAGCAAAAAAAAGATTAACGCATCCTAGGTTTTTAAGGGAGTATCTTCAAATATTAAAGAAAGGTGGTCCCATTCATTTAAAAACGGATTCGCCACATTTGTATCGTTTTACGAAAAAAATAATAGACATGTACAATCTTATTTTATTAGAAGATAGTGCTGACGTTTATGCAGAAAAAATTATTGCTGACGAATTAACAATAAAAACGCATTACGAAAGCTTAGATATAGCAGGGAGTAAAAAAATACATTATTTAAAATTTACTTTGCCCACAGAAATTATAAATATCGACAAACAATTACAAGAACAGTTGGTGACAGAAAACGACATATAACGATGAGTAATATTGTAGAAGGAGAAGATTTTTATTACAACAAAGATGGCTATATGGTGCTCACTTCATCTTATCATGTAAAGCGTGGCACATGCTGTGGTAGGGGTTGTTTGCATTGCCCATATGAATACGAAAATGTAGAATCAGAAAAAAGAAATACATTGTTACAAGAAAGGCCACCCGTTATTTTAATGAATAAAAATAAAAAATAAGCCATGGCAAAAAATCTAAAAAAAGCGGATGGTACGTTTACTTTTTTTGATGATGTATATGATGTAGTACGGCAAATTCCTAAGGGCAGGGTAACATCTTATGGCGCTATAGGGAAATATTTGGGCACTGCTTTATCTGCCCGTATGGTTGGCTGGGCAATGAATGCAGCGCACAATCAAAAACCAAAAGTGCCGGCACACAGAGTTGTCAATAGACAAGGTATGCTTACAGGTAAGTTTCATTTTGCTACACCTACGCTAATGGAAGAATTATTACTAAAAGAAAAAATTACAGTAAAGAATGAAAAGATTGTTGATTTTGAAAAACATTATTGGGATCCGAGTGTTGAGTTAGGTCTTTAACCGACAAAATGCACATTATCTCAGAGAGTTGGCCACAATATTTTTTTAAACACTTTCTTATATCTTACACACAATAAATAATCAATTAATTTATATCTTTTAATACCGCCAATAAATATTTCCAAAATTTTTGAACGCTACTAATACTCACTTTTTCATCAGGGCTATGTGCACCATGAATGGTAGGGCCAAATGATATCATTTGCATGGTAGGATAATTTGTCCCTAAAATACCACACTCCAAGCCGGCATGGCAGGCATTTACCAATGGTTCTTCATTGTATAATTCTTTATATTTTGCTACCATTAGTTTTACAATGTCATTATTAGGCTGTGGTGCCCAGCCCGGATAATTGCCGCCAAAGTTTGTGGTTGCTCCCATTAAATTAAAAGAAGCTTCTATCATATTGGCTAAATCCATTTTTTCAGAATTTACGCTACTTCGTGTTAAGCATTGTATAGAATAACTACCATCTTTTACAGTTACTTTAGCTACATTATTACTCGTTTGTACTAGACCAGCAATGTTGCTATCCATTCTAAAAATACCATTTGGAATCGTGTAAATGCAGTTTAGTAAATTTGCTTGTGTTGTTGCAGAAAGCACATTTTGTGCAGATACTATTTTATCAAACTCAAATGCTAGATTGGGATCAGTAAATTGATATTCGCTTTTATAAATGATGGCATATTCTTTTATCAATTTTTCAAAAGCATCTATATCTTTTTCTGCCACAAAAATTTCGGCATTGGATTCTCTAGGTATGGCATTTCTCAAACTACCACCATCTATACTTGCTATCTGAAAATGTAATTGCTTGGATGCATTCCACAAAAAACGATTCATTAATTTATTTGCATTGGCAAGTCCTTTATGAATTTCAATACCTGAGTGGCCACCCTTTAAACCTTTAATGATAATTTTATAAGCTATAGAATTATCGTTGGGTTTTGTTTGTTCATATACACCTGTACCCGTTACATCAATACCACCTGCACAACCTATCGTAAGTTCATTGTCTTCTTCCGTATCTAAATTGAGCATGTACGTGGCTTCGAGCAACCCACCTTTTAATGCTAACGCTCCCGTCATTCCTGTTTCTTCATCTATGGTAAACAAAGCCTCAATAGCGGGGTGTGGAATATCAGCACTTGCTAAAATACTCATGATGGCTGCTACACCCATTCCATTATCGGCACCTAATGTTGTACCTTTTGCTTTTACCCAATCACCATCTACAAACATATCTATACCTTGTGTAGCAAAGTCAAAATTGGTATCATTATTTTTTTGGTGTACCATATCCAAATGGCTTTGTAGGCAAACTGAAGCTTTGTTTTCCATGCCAGCGGTGGCAGGCTTTTTTATAATTACATTTCCTACTTCATCTTCATATACACTAAGATTTAATTTGGCTCCAAAAGATTTTATAAAATCAATTACTTGGCGCTCTTTTTTTGAAGCTCGAGGTACTGCATTTAGCAAAGAAAAGTTTTCCCAAACAGCTGTGGGTTGTAAGTTTTGTATCATTATTTTTTATAAATAAGTGTAAATAGTTTTTTCAATCTTAGAGAGGCAATCATTACCTTCCAAAATCATCTTGCACCCTCACAATATCATTTTCGTCACTTGGATTTGTTGAATCTGTATGTCTCCATATTTCTGCAATAATGCCCCAATTGTCTGTACCAATCAAACGGTGCCTTTCGCCTTGCTTTAATTCGATGATATCGCCTTTGGTTAAATGTATTGTTTCTGATTCTTCATCTGTATCACTTACCATTACTGCCGCTTCGCCAGCTATAAGTTTCCATATTTCCGCACGGCGATGGTGGTATTGCCAGCTCAATCTTTTATCAGGAGCTACTACCAATATTTTTGGACTCAGTTTTCCTGAAATATTTAATGCCGCATTTGTTAAGTGAGGAAAAAAGGTTTCAATAAACTTGTCAGCATCACTTTCATCTAATACAAAAAAACCTCCCCAAGGTCTTGTGTCATCTTGTGATGCAATTTGTAATTCTTTTTCAGATAAGTAATTTGAAACCCTATTAAAAGCCATTTCTTTATCGTCTGTTGCTTTAAAATTCATTCCTTAAATAATTTGTGCAAAGTTGTAAATAATATTTGAATAAATTATAGTAATAAAAAGAAGTTTTGCTATGTATAAAATAAAAAGGCCGGAAAGATTCCGACCTTAGTTAAACATAGGGGGGTAAATTAATTATGTAAGGTTATTGTTTGAATATTTGTTTCTTTATCTCTTTGTACATTAATATTTGAAATAGTTGTATCAAAGTATCCATTGTGGCCATAAAATTTAATTTTATACACACCAGTTTTCAATCCTCTAATTTTATACCTACCATCGTTTTCCGGTATGGCAAAACTTGAATCTGTAGCATTAAATATTTGCACGAATGGAAATGCTGCACGTGGAAATACTTTGCCTTCTACCCTTCCAGATTTTTTAGTGGAAAATGGTTTTAAATAGGGTTTAAGATAATATTGTCCACCAATTTGTTTTATAGATTTGCACACATCAAAGTCTAACCAAATAGCGCTTCGTGTTGGAATATGATCATCCTCATCGTCCTTATGTATTTTGACATATACATAATTATTGCTACCAGATAATAATGTAAGTGGTTTTACAACACCGCCAACCACTATTGAGTTATTTGTACCAAGTGTTATCCTAATTTTTCTAATCTTTCCTGCGGGGATAATACCGCTACCTAACAATGTATCAAGGCCATTTCTCAATGTTAAAATATTATAAACACCTCCATTAATAGCAAGCGTATCCCAATACCCATAGGCGTCGTAGTGATGATGGTCATCATCTCCATCGTCATCATCATCTCCATGATGGTCATCGTCCTTATGTTTTTTAGATGTATCAATTTTTACCTCTATAAAACGAATATCCACAAACAAAGAATCGAAATTGCAGGGGTCATCGGTAAGATAAACAGAGAGTTTTTTAGAATCAACATTGTTAAGGGGTTCATCTACTTGTTTTTGACAGGCAGCAATAAAAACAACCAAACAAGTAAAAATAATGGCGAACCAAGCATATCCCTTTTTAACATTTTTCATACGTTACTTTTTAAACTTTAGATAAAGATGACAATAGATTAGCATTAACAATATAATCTTAGATAAATAATAAAATGAACATCTAATAATGAATACCTTATAAAAATCAATATTTTATTAATGCTCCAATGTAGAATTAGTCAAAATGAGAATATGTATTGTAACCCTATATTTGCAAAAAAATTGCCAAAAATTGTTAAACATATTAACGTTTGAACATCAATGCTGATATGCATACAGTTGTAATAACAAAATGTTATTAAAATTATTGTCGAAGATGATTTTACTATATTTGCGACACCCGAATTTTAATTAATGAAAATACTTTTCGTTTGTATTGCTACATCTAGCATACTATTTTGCCGTGCACAGCAAATGATTGTAGATACGCCCGTTAAGGTACAATTATCCTCAAATAAAGATACTTCTAGAAATGGCGGAACAAAAGCTATGTTAAAGGCTGTCATTATTCCACTAGGTTTAATTACATATGGCTTTATAGCACAGGGTAGCAATGAACTAAAACAATTGGACAATAGCACAAAAGCTACCATTACAACAAACCACCCTGGCTATAAAACTACCGTAGATAATTACCTACAATTTGCACCTGCTATTTCTGTTTATGCCCTTAATGTGTGTGGAGTAAAAGGAAAGAACAATGTAAGAGATAGAACAATGTTATATGCATTAAGTACTATTATTTCTACTGGGTTTGTAAAGCCATTAAAATATAGTATAAAATCTACTAGACCGGATGGGTCTGGTAATAATTCTTTTCCATCTGGGCATACTACTATAGCATTTGCTAGTGCAGAGTTTTTAAGGCAGGAATATAAACATGTATCTCCTTGGTACGGTATTGCAGGCTATGCTGTAGCTGCTACAGCAGGCTCTTTACGGGTATATAATAACAAGCACTGGGTGAGTGATGTTGTAGCTGGAGCTGGCTTTGGTATTCTTTCTACTAAATTAGCGTATTGGATTTATCCAACCATAAAAAAGAAATTATTTAGAAATAAGTCAATGAATGCATTGATGATGCCGTACCATCAAAATGGCACAACAGGTGTAGCATTTGTGTATAATTTTAGAAAATAATTAAACACATGAAAATAAAAAATGTCTTTAGTATTTTCATTTGCATTCATCTTTCATTAATATGTTTTTGCCAAACTACTTTTAGCGATAAGGTTATTGCAAAATAAATAACCTTATGCCTACTGAAAAAAACTACGATGTAGCTGTTGGTAAAATATATGTTTATGCTAAGTCCACAGCATGTAGTTTTCTTACCAATGTGCCCAAAGATTTTATAGGCATTGCTTAAGCTCCATTAAAAAAATGCCATAACCCAATTATATTAATGGCGGCATCTATTGCTATGTTAGTATTATAAGGCCACCTTAAACTGAATGGAATAGAAATTTTTTCTAGCTGATTATCGAAGTTTGAACGCTACACCTATATTGGCTGCAAATCTTAGATTGCTATAACTCGCTTCTCCGTAAGGTGCAATATTGGGACTGATAAAATAGCGTAGCCCAATAAGCGCTCTGTATGCAATTGGGGTTGGCAAAGGCAGTGTTCCTGCGTCTGAGCCATTGGCATTTTTGTACCTTCCTTTCCACAATGTAGCACCAACAGACACTTTACTGTATGGATCTAATTTATCAGTTATATAAAAATGATATACGGTAGAAAGTAAAATTGACGTAGCTGAAACTTTTGCAGTAGTGGTAGTAGGAACAACCAAAGGTATTGTGCCTACTTGTGTAGCACTAGCATAAGAAAACCCAATACCTAACCCTAAATTTTCTTTTATTAAATATTCATAATCTACATAAAAAGGACCAGTTTTATTACTAGTAGAAGTAGAGGATGGTGATGCTATACCAAGCCCGCCTAAAATGCTGCCAATCGTATTGATAGTAGTTGCAGGTGCATTAATAAATGATGCAATATTATTTGGTGCACCAATACCAACTTGCATCACTTGCGATTTCTTTTTTAAAATAGGTGTGCCTTCAAAAGCCTTTGCTGGTTTAATGGCTTCAAGCACTTGTCTTACTTGGCCATTTGCCATTTTGATTAAGGAAAGAAGAAACAATACTAAGATGGGAATTCTAAAATTTGGTAACATGGTTGTTGAATAAAAATGATAATATTATTGTAAGAAAGGGATTGTATTGTAAACAAAGAATATTTTTTTAATTGTTTTTAATTCTTCGAAATTACGTTTTACTATTTCAAGAATTATACATTTTACTCTTTTATGACGATACAAATTGGTTTTTGTATCAGCTTAACAAGTTATTAATTTACCTTACAGTATTAAATTATTTTTAAAAATTACATGATGAAAAAACTATTCGTAGCCTTTGCTTTGGTATTAGGCTTTGCAGGTATGGCATCTGCACAAACAAAAACAGCAGCTAAGCCCGCAGCTACAACAAAAACAACCTCTACTGCAACAGCTACAACAAAAACAACAGCAGCAGGTACTACTGGCGGAGTAAAATTAAAAGCGGATGGTACGCCAGATAAGCGTTATAAAGACACTACCAGCAAAGGTCCTGTAAAAGCTGATGGCACACTAGATAAAAGATATAAGGCTAATAAAAAATAGTTTCATGTAAACACATAAAAAAGCAATCGTCAAAGATTGCTTTTTTATAAATGCATATTGGAGAATAATAAATGCCCCGAAACATCGAGGCATTTATTATTAAATATTATTGTATAAAATTAACCAAGTGCTACTCTCTTAAACTCTGTAAGTTTAAGATCTGCATTGGTTGCTTTTAAATAATCAGCTACAGATTTTGCATTGTCTTTTACAAATGGCTGAGCCAATAGCGTATTATCTTTTAAGAATTTATTTACTTTACCTACAGCAATTTTTTCAGCCATTTCAGCTGGCTTTCCTTCTGCTTTTATTTGCTCAATGGCTATATCTCTTTCACGAGCTATAGTAGCAGGGTCTATCGCAGACTCATCTATTGCAAGCGGATTCATAGCGGCAATTTGCATAGCTACATCTTTACCAGCTTCTGCAGCTTCGTGGCTCATACCTACAAGTACACCCATACGATACGCTCCATGTATATAGCTTGCTACGAAAGGTGCATCTACTCTTTCAAATTTTTGTATTTCTATTTTTTCGCCGATAGCTGCAAGCTTATCGTTTATCATGTCCGATACTTTAGCGCCGTTTATTTCTACGTTGCCTAATTCTTCAGCACTTTTTACATTGTTTGCAATAGCTGCATCAGCTATGCCTTGTGCAAATGCTACGAAGTCTGCATTTTTACTTACGAAATCTGTTTCGCAACTAATGCAAAGTACAATACCTGCTTTTTTATCTGCAGTTGTCA
>JAYSWO010000180.1:0-4897 GCA_043717975.1 Ferruginibacter sp.
AATTTTACCATCTACTCCCCTAGCCCCAAAGCCTGGAGCCACCAATAATCCATCAAGCTCACGTAATTTTTCACCTACATTTTCATCGGTCAAAAACTCACTGTGCACATTTACAATTTGCACTTTGCATTGGTTCATGGCACCTGCATGTATAAAAGATTCTAAAATAGATTTATAAGCATCTTGCAGTTCAATATACTTTCCAATCAATCCAATTTTTACTCTGCTTTTTGGGTAATTTAATTTATCTAAAAAACCACGCCATTTGGTAAGTTCTGGTGCTGAGTATCCATTTATTTGCAATTGTTTTAGTACAATTACATCTAAACCTTCTTGCAACATTTTTAATGGCACTTCGTAAATGGTAGATGCATCCAAGGCTTCAATAACTGCACCTGGTTTTACATTGCAAAACAAAGCTACTTTTCTTCTTATTTCATCGCTCAGCGGATGTTCGGTTCTACACACAATCACATCTGGGTGCACCCCTTCTTGGCTAAGCATACGCACACTATGCTGGGTAGGTTTTGTTTTTAATTCTTTTGCTGCTTTTAAATATGGTATAAGTGTAAGGTGTACTACCATACAATCTTCTTCTGGCAACTCCCATTGCAATTGACGCACGGCTTCTACAAAGGGCAAACTTTCAATATCGCCAACTGTTCCACCAAGTTCAGTAATAACGATATCAAAATTTCCACTCTCGCCAAGTAATAGCATTCTGCGTTTAATTTCATCGGTAATGTGAGGCACAACTTGTACTGTTTTACCCAAGTAATCTCCATCTCTTTCTCTATTAATTACCGTTTGGTAAATGCGCCCTGTTGTTACATTATTGGCTTGAGATGTAGGTGTATTTAAAAAACGCTCGTAATGCCCTAGATCTAAATCTGTTTCTGCTCCATCGTCTGTAACATAGCATTCACCATGCTCGTAAGGGTTTAAGGTACCTGGATCAACGTTTAAATACGGATCAAATTTTTGAATCGTAACTGTAAGCCCACGTGCTTGCAACAACTTTGCTAGCGATGCTGCAATAATGCCTTTTCCTAATGATGATGTAACACCACCAGTTACAAAAATAAACTTTGCCATAATAGTATGTAGTATTGAGTACTAAGTATTGAGACTAATGCACAATATTCGAACTCTATTTCTTTTATTTAATGTTTTTTATCTAATGTAAAACTGCAAGTTTTGACCTGCAAAGAGAGAAAATTAATTCTCGGAGGTCATGCAAATGTAGGGCAAATGTTTGGGAGAGTGAAATTATGAGGAAAAAATGTTGTTATACATTCAAAACAGAATTAATAAAATTTAAACCGATATTTCATTAATCTTAAAATTGATAGCCAATTTTCAAATATAAATCACTGTAATGTACTACCCGAGTAGGTGATTTTGTAACCACCGGTGTACCAATTACAACCACTCCGCCAGCACCTACTGTGTAACTCTTTGTATTTTCGTTATAATTATTTGATGTTAAATACTTAAAACCACCTGCTATATAAATACCTCTTTTTTTAAGTTTTTGATATAAATGCATTCCAGCCTCTATATTAAAAACTGAACGACCATTATTATAAAATACAGTATTATCTAAACCCGTATTATTAGAATAATTTGTATTCCAAATTAATTTTCCGTAGTTAAGTGCGATAAAAGGTAAAACGCTGTTTTTTTCTGAACCATCTTTTTGTTTAAAGAAATATCTTACATCGATAAAAATAGGATATGCTTCTGCATATTTATCTTCTATCTTAAATGCTTCAAGCCCCAATCCTACTCCAACGTTTGAAAATCTAGCACCTACTATAGCAGCTCCTCCTATGGGTGGACTTTTAGTTATGGTGAAAGATTTTTTATAAAACAATGATGCGTTGCCATACAATGTAAATGTATTTTTTTGTGAATATCCTACAATGGGCATTAAGTAAAGAAGAAGGAAGATTTTCTTCATATTAATATTTTTTTAATAGCGATTAAATTAGGTAAGTTCTAATTTACAAATTTGTGGGTATAATTTTTATCTTATCAAAAATAAACGTAAACCATTCTACGATAGCTAAAAAATATTTATTTAAAAAAAAAGGGTTACATCTTTCGATATAACCCATTCTTTTTGAATTCAAGGGGAAAATTTATTCGCTAGGTAACACACTCCAATATACAATCACAATTCTTCTGCGTTCATCATTAGCTTTGTAATTTTTAATAGCTGGATCTGGCAATTGCTCTCCACGACCAACTTCTATATTTTCGAAAGTTATTTTTGATGGGGCCACAATATTACTTGATTTTTCTTTTATTGTTTTGGTAAATAGTATCGATAGTTCTTCTGCCCTTAATGCAGATAAACGAGTATTTAATTGCGCTTTGCTAGGTTCTTGTATATTTAAGCTTGCCGCAAGTTCATTATACAATTTTGATCCTTTGGATATCTGCGTAGCATCTGCATATCCATTTACAAGAATGGTAGCGGTACGAGGTGCTTCGGCATATTTATTGGAAAAATTTATTAATGAATCTATCACCGGCGAAAAATATACTCTGGCCTTTTCAGACTTTTCTGCAGGTATTGCGTACCCTCCTGAACCAAAAAATGCTGCTAAAGAAAACAATGTTTTTGTTGATTTTTGTAAACCTTCTTCTATCATATCAAAAGTATATTGCCTTGTGGCTGCAGATTTATTTACTACGGAATCTATAACCATTACCCTTGCTTTAATAGAAGCACTATTGGCCGCATAATCTTCAGGTGTTCCTATTCTTGATTCTAATAACTTTATTTCTTTTGTATTATCTTCTATTTTCTTTAAATACTTAGCTATTCGAGTATCTACTCCAGATGCGGTAGCACTATCTATTCGGCCAATGGCAAGCACTTTATCCTTTACATTATCAATGCCATCTATTCTTTTCACTTCTACTTTTTGTTGAACATCTGCATTACCCAATATGGCTTTCAATTGTTTTTTTTCTGCACCAAGGTTTGACTTTGTAAGTTCATCTTCAACATTGATCAACAATGCATTTCTTTCAGCTTCTTTGTTTAATAATGTGTTGCAAAATAGTGGTACATTAACTATTAGTGTACGAAATTTTCTTTTGAGCGTTGATAGAGAACTTACTTGCGTTTTAAAATCTGCTCCCAATTTTATTAAAGAATCATTTTGCATTTGATATTGAGCAAGCTTACCTTTATATAATTTGGAAGTAGAGTCAGTAATTTCTCCTTTGGCTAATAAACTATCATCTAAATTATTTAGTTGCTTAATACGACTGGATTCTTTTTCTAAAACTGCCGTAGTTTGAAGAATATTTTCTACAAATCTAGCCTGTGACATTTTAAAAAACGTTGCGTAATTCTTCGGATTTTGTATTGGGGTATTAGCCCCGCTTTGCGAAAAGCTTGTGGAACAGCACAAATTTATTATAGTAAAAAATAAAATGTTTTTTTTCATAATGATAATGTTTATTATTTTGTTGGTACAGGTTTTATATCAAAATCTGAATTATCTACTCTTTTGGGTACTTGTTTTACAATAGATGTAGGTTTTATTGGAGGCCTAAAAAAAATATTCTTTCTAACCAATATTGTTTTTTCATTTGTTCCGACTGTATCGTTATCGCTTTTTCTATGACGAACAAGCATTTTTTTATCGTAAAAAAACAAATCTTCATCTTTGTTTCCATTTTCATTTTTCGCTAAATTTTGTTCTTGCAAATTATTTGTATTGCTTACCCTATTTACTTCTTTATTGGAAGATAATTTAGGGAGCATTACAAATACTATAGCGGCAATAGCTGCTATCCAAAGAATTGAAAATCCAAATATGGCCAATTTTTTATTCATTATTGAAAGCTATTGATATCAAATTTGTTTTTTTGTATTAAGTACAGCTTCAATTTCTTTCATCAAAATTGGTTCAGCTAATAATAATTTATTTAGTTTCTCGTTTATCAAAATCCAGCTTTCGTTAGCTATGTCTTCTTCAATTATATCTAGCAATTTTTTCAAAACTGTATCTATAGCCAATGCAGATAGCGTTGTTTTCATGTGGTGTGTCCACCTCAATACTTCTTTTTTATTTTTTTCAATCACAGCCATTTTAAGCTGCTTCATTTCATTGGGAAACTGTTCTCTAAACTGATACATCAATTCATGTATAAAACCAATATTACCAGAAAAAAGTGTGTTTAGATAATCTGTATCAATGTAAACAAAATGATTACTGTTAAAAGAAATATTTTTTTCTAGGGATTCAATTTTTGTAGAAAAAGGTAAATATTTTTCTAACAAACTCACAAAAATGTCTTCATCAATTGGTTTTGAGATGTAATCATTCATTCCTGCTTCAATGCACTTCTGTTTTTCGGTAGGCATTACGTGTGCAGTCATAGCAATGATGGGAATGCTAATGGACAAATCTTTTCTTACCCTCGTAGCTGCTTCATATCCATCCATCAA
Organism: Ferruginibacter sp.; assembly: GCA_043717975.1. GTDB lineage: Bacteria > Bacteroidota > Bacteroidia > Chitinophagales > Chitinophagaceae > Ferruginibacter. The sequence goes on from JAYSWO010000180.1 coordinate 4,475, forward strand.
CGGCATTTGAATATCCATCAATATCAAATCATACTTTTTTTGTTGAAGCATATCCAAGACCTGTAGCCCATTTTCTGCTAAATCATATGATAGGCTCCAATGCTGTAACATAAATTTTAATAAAGTTTGGTTGGTTTTATTATCTTCTGCTACCAATATGTTATTATTACTAAATACTTTTTTGGCATTTGTATTTTGTAAAATTGATCCATTTTGTAAAACTTCTTCTTGCTCAGCAATGTATTCGTAACTCAATACCACTTTAAATAAAGACCCCTCTCCTACGTTACTGTCTGCAGATATTTCACCACCCTGCATTTGTATTATTTTTTCTACAATAGCCAAACCTAATCCGGTACCACCGTATTGCCTAGCAGTGTTATTATCTGCTTGTACAAATCTTTCAAAAACGGTAGCCAATTT
>JAYSWO010000019.1:0-16296 GCA_043717975.1 Ferruginibacter sp.
TCCACTAGCCCCTCTAGCAGGTTTGAGGCGCATGCAAATGTGCGTTAGCAACCTGTGCGGCAAATTATAAAAGAGGTTTAAGTAAAGTATAAATACTCTACCACTGCACACCAACGGAGGTTGCTTCATTAATGCCACAAGCTACTTCAAAAAATTTTTAGTAGATTTGAAATACCAACAAGTGTAAAAATCTCTTAAATATTTAGCCATGAGAAAATGTACCATCCATTTGTTTTTAATGCTAAGTTTTTATTCTGCATCTTCACAAAATAAAATCAAAGATATTAAAGCATTAATGCAGCAATACCACAACTACAATATGTTTGATGGAGCTGTATTGGTTGCAGAAGATAATAAAATTTTGTATCAAGGCGCATTTGGTTTAGCAAATAGAGAGTGGAATATTCCCAATACTACCGATACAAAATTTATGATTGGTTCTATTTCTAAGCCATTAACAGCCACGCTTACCCTTATACAAGTACAAAAAGGGCTTATTGGTTTAGATAAAACAATTGCAGAATATTTGCCGGAGTTTAAAAATAAACCAGCCGCCAAAGTAACGATAAAAGAACTGCTGAGCCATACATCAGGTATGCCTAACTATGATATTATTAAAGATTTTTTTCCAAGAATTAGTCGCCAGCATTTTACAAGAGAAGATTATTTAAAAGTGTTTTTTGATTCTGCTCTAGCATTTGCACCATCTACCCAATACGCTTATAGTAGTTGGGGGTATTTTACGCTAGGTTACCTATTAGAAAAAGTAACGGGCAAAACGTATGCACAATTGATGAAGGATGATATTTTTAGTAAGCTCAACATGCGTAACACAGGCTCATACGAGCATACGCAAATTGTACCTAATAGAGCCACAGGTTATGACTATAGTTTTGGAGGCTATACTAGTAGCGATTTTAGAGACCAATCTAATACAATGGGTACAGGAGATCTGTATGCCACGGTTGGGGATATGTTTACGTTTCATGTGGCTTTATCTAAAAACAGCATATTAAATAAAATACTTACCGAAGAAATGTTTACTCCTGGAAGAAGACCTGCACGTTATGGCTATGGCTGGTTTAATCAAAATTTTAGATATACAGATAAAGACAGCATTACTGCAAATTATCATTTAGGATCGACAGATGGTTTTATATCATTTATGCTTCGTATACCAGCCACCAATAGTCTTCTAATTATTTTATGCAATAGTTATCCTACTGATTTTTTTGGTATTACTAAAAATGTGGTAAGGATTCTTCAAAATAAACCAATATTATTAAAAGTGCCACTACACAAGCAATTAGAAAAATCTACCACCGCATTGGGTGCTACTAAAGCTGTAGCAGAATACAATATGCTCAAAAAAGATACCGCACATTATTACACCGATTGGATTTCTATGACATTCTTAGCAGAGCAGCTTTTAAAATTAAAGCGTTTGGATGATGCAAGAATTGTTTCTGAAAACAATGTAAAAGACTTTGCTGATAAAGATTTTGCAATGCTTACTATGGGTAATATATATCTTGCTCTAGGTAGAAATAGCGATGCTAAATTGTATTTTGAAAAAGCATTGGCTTTAAGCCCAAACTATGAAGAAGCAAAAAACAGATTAAAAGAATTATAGTAGAGCAAAGGAATATAAATTATCAATACTAAATAAGTTTAAAATAAAACCATGCTTCAAATATTAGGGCTACTTGCACTTTCTTGGTTACTCGTTTGGTTATTTGATAGGAATAACTTGTGTGTACTAGGTTTTAAGCCCACTAAAGAAAGGCTTAAGCTAATGGCTTTACTTTTTATTGTTACAGCTATTTGTTGTGCTACTACATACTTAATGAAAGCTTATTTTTTAAAAGAAAAATACATCCTCAATTTTTGGATAAATGCAAATACTATTTTACACGGTGTTTGGCAAACATTCAGGGGCGTTGTTACAGAAGAATTAATGTGCAGAGGTGTTTTACTCTATATTCTAATAAGAAAAGTAAAAATAAAATGGGCTATTATCATATCATCCATTGCATTTGGTTTGCTTCATTGGCTTAATGCAGGCGTATTCGGAAACATTATTTTAATGTGTACTATCTTTTTATTTACTTTTACCATGGGGCTTTTGCTCGCATATGCTTATATAAAAACCGAGTCAATTCTTATTCCAATAGCTATTCATTTTGGTTGGAACCTTACACAAAATTTTATTTTCCCTGACCCAATAGATGGTTTTCATATTTTTATATTGGCAGAGCAACCACCATCTGTAACGGTTTCTTACTTTGTATTTTTTCTGCTGATTGTATTTCCAAAAGCATCTGCAATAGGCTTCAATTATTTTATTTTAAAAAGACAAAACTTAGTGAATTTACCTAAAGTAATTTCATAACTTCTCTACAATTATCTTTACAATAAATACTTTTATACAGATTAGTTAATTATATTATGGAATACCTACAAATACACTTCAACCGCATCACCGAAGCCCAATCTGAAATACTTATAGCCCAGCTAAACGAAATTGGTTTTGATGGTTTTGAAGAAGAAACAAATGAGTTAAAAGCATTTATACCATCAAGTAGTTTTGATGATAATTTATTTAATTCAATAATTAATACAAATACCATAAATCATACTAAATCAATTATAAAAAAAGAAAATTGGAATGCCATTTGGGAAGCGGATTTTGAACCCATAGAAGTGCTATACCCAAATTCATCTAAAGCATTTGTTTATATAAGAGCAGGTTTTCATGAGGCTAAAGAAGGGTATGAATATGATATTATAGTTACCCCAAAAATGAGTTTTGGTACAGGGCACCATGCTACTACTTTTTTAATGGTGCAGCAAATGAGTCAGATAGATTTTGCAAGTAAAACCATAATTGATTTTGGTACTGGTACTGGCGTATTGGCCATTTTGGCCAGCAAAATGGGAGCGGAGCACATTTTAGGTATTGACTGTGATGATTGGAGTATTGAAAATGCGGAAGAGAATGCAGCAATCAACCATTGTAAAAACATAACGCTTTTAAAGGCTGAAACCATCGCACCACAAGTCGAAAAAGTAGATATCATGCTAGCCAATATCAACCTCAATATTATAACAGAAAACATTTTGGCAATAAAAAATGCTACCAAGCAAAATGGTATTGTTTTATTCAGTGGTATTATGCTGCATGATGAAGCCAATATTATACATGTTATTGAAAAAGAGAATATTACAATAAAAGAAATATTTAGAAAAGACAATTGGTTGGCATTGATGTGCGTTAATGGTTAACTAAAATTTGGTTTATTATTAAATTTAAGTAACAATTTCTTTATATTTGTCATCCGTATTAATCTACAATTACACGAATGAAGGAACTATTACTCATTATCTGCGCTTACCTAATAGGATCTATACCTACAGCGCTTATTATTAGTAAAAAATATTTTGGTGTTGATATTAGAGACTATGGAAGCGGCAATATGGGTGCTACCAATACTTTTAGGGTATTAGGGAAAAAATATGGTACCATCGTAATGGTGTGTGATATTTTAAAAGGTATGGCAGCGGTAGGATTGTTTTATTTCTTACCATATTATTTACAACAAACAAATAGTTTAGAAAGAACCAATTTTATGATAGGCTTGGGCTTGTCTGCAGTTATTGGGCATGTGTTTCCAATATGGGCAAGTTTCAAAGGCGGCAAGGGTGTGGCTACTCTGTTTGGAATGTTACTTGCTATACAACCTGTAATAGCTTTAAGCTGTGTAGGGGTGTTTTTATTGGTACTTTTTTTTACTCGCTTTGTTTCTCTCAGTTCCATATTAGCAGGTATTATGCTTCCTATATCTGTGTTATGGATATGGAATGAAGATGAAATATTGTATAGAATATTTGCATTATTGGTAGCGGTATTAATTGTAATAACCCACCAAAAAAATATAGGAAAACTTCTTAGAGGCGTAGAAAGTCGTGTGCCAATTCTTAAGCATAGAGACAAGCGTAAGAATCGCAATAAATAATTTACAGAAATTTTAAGAATGTTTGGTACGCCAATTGTTTATCTTGTACCATAATAAAAACCCCTTAATATGAAAAAAGTATTACTCTTTATTTCTGCTGTTGCCTTATTTGCAGCATGTACTAGAAATCCAATTACAGGTAGAAAACAATTAAAATTGCTACCAGAAAGTCAGTTACAAGCACAAGCGCTTACCGAATACAAAGGTTTTTTATCTCAAGCCCAGGTAGTAAATACAACTACAAGTAGAGATGCCGAAATGGTAAAACGTGTAGGCACACGTATCGCAAATGCGATAACAAAATATTATACTGATCAAGGAAAAGGCGATATTTTGGAAGGGTATAATTGGGAATTTAACCTTGTGAACGATAAACAAGTAAACGCATGGTGTATGCCTGGTGGTAAAGTGGTCGTATATTCTGGCTTGTTGGGTGTTACTCAAAACGAATCTGGCTTAGCAGTGGTAATGGGTCATGAAATATTCCATGCCGTAGGGCATCATGGAAATGAACGCATGAGTCAGGGCTTATTAGCTCAAGGCATAGAAGTAGCTGGAAACATTTTTACACAAAAAAACGAAAAGGTTAATACGTTGTTTAATCAAATTTTTGCTCCAGGTGCTCAAGTGGCTGTTTTGCTTCCAAACTCAAGAAACCAAGAGCATGAATCTGATCATTACGGTTTATTATTTTGTGCAATGGCTGGCTATAATCCACAGGAGGCCGTACCTTTTTGGAAAAGAATGGCTGCTGCAAGTAGCGCATCCGGAAACCGAAAGCCACCTGAGTTTTTATCTACTCATCCATCTGATGAAAGTCGTATAGCAAGAATTGAAAGCCATATGCAAGAAGCATTGAGTTTTTATAAACCAATTGGGAAATAAATAATACAAATAAAAAATAAAACGCTATTCTAAAGAATGGCGTTTTTATTTTTTACAAACTACTTCTTTAACGCTTCTAGTAATTCTATTATCTTATCTAACTTTTCTGTTTCTATTTTGCTCAAATGAATTTGTAATGCTTCAATTTCTTTTTTAGCCTCTACATTAGTATGGTAATCATTGTCAGCTTGTATTCTATCTCTTTGGCTTTGCCTGTTTTGAGACATCATGATGATAGGAGCAGCATAAGCAGCTTGTGTAGAAAAAATAAGATTGAGAAGAATAAAAGGGTAAGGATCCCAATGTTGTACAAATGCAACGATATTTAATGACATCCATATTAACACAATAATGGTTTGCCAAATAATAAATTTCCAAGAACCCATACCTGTTGCTATTCTATCAGAAAGACGCTGACCAAATGTGGAAGACTCTATGTGTTTTTCGTGCCAATTTTTTTGTGCCATTTTTATGTTATTAGTTAAATGTTATTTTTAATCGTTATCCATTCTAAATGTACCTCAAAAAAATTAATGAATTGGAATAGATTTCCTGTGCATAAAAAAAAGCCCCATTATCTGGAGCTTCCTATATTAATTTTTAAACATCACCAACAAATCTGCTAGCTTTTGTTTCAAATTTTTTCTATGGATAATAAAATCTAGAAAACCATGTTCCAATAAAAATTCACTCCGTTGAAATCCTTCTGGTAAATCTCTTTTTATCGTTTCTTTTATTACACGGGGGCCTGCAAAGCCAATAAGCGCACCCGGTTCACCACAAATTACATCTCCAAGCATGGCAAAAGATGCCGTAGTACCACCAAAAGTGGGATCGGTGCACAATGAAATATATGGAATCTTAGCTTCTGCCAGTAAATACAATTTACCAGATGTTTTAGCCAGTTGCATTAATGAAAAAGCACTTTCCATCATACGGGCACCACCACTTTTATTGATAATCATAAATGGAATGCGATGCTCTATACAGTAATCGCATGCTCTACAAATTTTTTCACCCATTACACTTCCGAGGCTACCACCAATAAATTCAAAATCCATACAAGCAACCACAAAATCATGTGCATGCAATTTACCGTGTGCAACAGTTATCGAGTCATGAATGTCTGTTTTCTTGTATGTGTCTTCAAGCCTTTTGCCATACGCCTTCAAGTCTACAAAGCCCAACATGTCTTTGGATTTTATATTGGCGAACAATTCTGTATATTCATTGTTGTCAAATAAAATGTCAAAATATTCTTCGCTACCAATTCTATGATGGTATTCACATTTAGGGCACACGTAAAATTGCTCTTCTAATTCTGAAATGGTACAAGTGTATTTACATTCTGGGCATTTTTCCCACAAACCATCTGGGGCATCTTTTTTATCTTTTGTAGAAGTAAGTATGCCTTTTTTTATACGCTTAAACCAACTTGTTTTTAAGTGAGGTGCTCCTGTATCTTCTCCAGCAATACTGGCTTCAAAATCTTCTTCTTTTTTCATCTAAAAATTAATTTAGTATTGATACCTTCTAATATATATATTGAGTAAATCGCAAAATACAATGTAAAAATAATTTATTTAATGGATAAAAAATTATGCATTTCTATTAATACAGTTTAAATCTTCAAAAGCTATTTCCAATCTTTTGATAAATGTTTCTTCAGCCTTGCGCAGCCATACACGTGGGTCGTAATGCTTTTTATTGGGTGAATCTGATCCTTCAGGATTTCCCAATTGTCCTTGAAGGTAGGCTTCGTTTGTTTTGTAATTGTTTAAAATGCCTTCCCAAAATGCCCATTGCAAATCGGTATCTATATTCATTTTTATAGCACCATAGCTTATGGCTTCTCTTATTTGATTTTGCGGTGAGCCGCTACCTCCATGAAATACAAAGTACACTGGTTTTGGTCCAGTCTTCAATTCACGTTCAATATAATCTTGGCTATTCTTTAATATGATAGGCGTTAATTGCACATTACCAGATTTATAAACACCATGCACATTACCAAAAGCTGCTGCTACGGTAAATAATTTACCAACTTTACTTAATTCTGTGTAAGAATATGCCACATGCTCTGGTTGTGTATACAATTTGTCGTTATCAATATCGCTATTATCCACCCCATCTTCTTCCCCACCTGTTACGCCAAGTTCTATTTCTATGCTCATGCCCAAGGGAGCCATTCTTTTATAAAATTCTACCGAAGTAGCTATATTTTCTTCAATGGGTTCTTCCGATAAATCCAACATATGAGAACTAAACAATGGTTGTCCTTTTTCTTTGTAAAATTGCTCACCAGCATCTATTAATCCACTTACCCATGGCAACCATTTTTTTGCAGCATGATCTGTATGTAATACCACAGGTACGCCGTAATATTTAGCTACATTGTGTATGTGTAATGCGCCTGATACCCCACCGGCTATATTTGCCTGCAATTTATCATTGGGCATTCCTTTGCCTGCAATAAATTGTGCACCACCGTTAGAAAATTGTATAATAACAGGTGAATTTACTTTTGCGGCCGCTTCTAAAGTTGCATTTATTGTATTTGTGCCTATAGTATTTACTGCTGGTAGTGCAAATTGATTGTCTTTTGCATCGTTGTACAAAGCTTCTAAAGCTGCACCATGTAAAACACCGGATCCATATTTACTCATAAATTGTTTTTTACAAAAATAAGGAACTGCTTGCGTAAAACAGCAGCATTTTATGCAGATTGAACTTGTGCAACTAAATTTTTAAAATATTCTGGCATATAGAGCATTCTGCTACCATACCAGCTAAACATTTCGCCATCTACCAACAATATCTTTGTACTTGGAAAAAGCTTTTGCAATTCTATAATATTCTTTTCCTTAAAAGGGTAGGGCTCTGAAGATAATAATATAAGTTGGGGATTGTCTTTTTGAATTTCACTTATGCTTTTTGTAGGATATCGATTTTCGATTTTGTACATATTTACCAATCCTGCTTTTTCCATCATATCAGAAATAAAGGTATCTCCACCTACTGACATGTAAGGCTCTTTCCAAATTAAATAGGCTGTTTTTATTTTGGTTGTTGAAAGTATTTTGTTTTGCTCAAACGCAGCTTCGATATTACTTATCAGAGAGGTTGCATTTGCACTTTTGCCAGTAAGTATTCCAATGTCTTTGATCATTTGCAATGCTTCAGTATAATTCTTTACATCGCACATATATATAGGTAATGTGGCAGCCAATGTGTCTATTTGTGCTTGTACGTTTTCTTCTTTATTACAAAGAATAAGATCTGGTTTTAATGAATTAATTTTTTCTATGTTTACATTTTTAGTGCCCCCGATGCGTGTTTTACTTTTGTACCATATTTGAGGATGCACACAAAATTTTGTGATACCAATCGTTTCTTCTTCTAATTGAAAATGATCTAGCAACTCCGTTATTGATGGAACCAAAGAGATGATCTTTTTGGGAGGAATAGAAGGTGAAGTAATTGTGCTTATAAACATCTATAAAATTACAATAGAAATGCACATAAAAAAACTTCCGCAATATTTTGTGTAGGTAAAATACTGCGGAAGTAATGTTTTGTAAATAACACACACACTTGAAATGGTTTTTCGGATCGGTTCTAAATACTGAAGTTTTGTGTCAGTTAAATGATGTTCCGGGTTTCAGTGTTTTGGTTTCTCGCTATCATCGCTGTTTTTAGCAGCATAAGCTAGATAAGATCTATTAGGTTTTTATAGGGTTAGATTCGCTTGTTTTTTGCTATCATCGCTTTTTACAGCATAAGCAAGATATTGGTTTACATTTTTCATCAAAAAAACGAAATGAAGTCTTCGTTTTTAGCTATCGTCGCTGTGTTTAGCAGCATAAGCAGGTATATTGGATAGTCGGTTTTTTAAGTGACAAACTTAGTTGTTGCTATCGTCGCTTTTTACAGCATAAGCAAGGAAATTGGTGTTGGTTTTTTCAATCGGTATCTTAAAGATCTAAAGCGAAACAAAAAATGTAGTTGTAGGTTTTTGTAAAACAGCTATCATTTATTTCGTTGCAAAGATGTTGTTAAATAAAAAATTAAACAAGCGCAAAACTTCTCTTTTATTGAAGTGCAGTAAATACAGTCTTTTAAGTAGTATTGCAGTTTTTGTAGTGTAATACCTACAAATGTAGGGTCGTAAATCTACGTAACAGTTATTCACATTTGTTAATAAAAAAAGTGCTACATAGATTTATAAATGTAACACTTTCAATATTTTAATAAAACTTAAATTTCCTAACGTAAATAACCTAATATTACTTTGATAAACTTTGTATAATATCGTGCCTTGTAACAATATGGTAAAAGCCGCTTTCGTCTTTACTTAAAGCCGCACCATTTTCTTTTGTGATAAAAGAGCTCAATCTTTCTACAGCAGTATCAAAGGCTACTGTGGGATAGGGTTTTTCCATTACTGTTTCAATTGCGGCATTTTTCACATCTGAATTATCCAATATTTTATCAAATAAACCATGTGCAGATATAGCTCCTACGTTTTCTTCGCCAACAAATACAGGAATGTTTTCTATATCATATTTCTTCATTAAATCAATAGCTTCAATTACTTTTTGTTGAGGTGTAACCGTAATTAATTTTTGAGAACCACGCCCACTTACCAAATCCTTAAACGTTTTTACATCTAAAAACCCACGCTCCATCATCCATTGATCATTATATACTTTACCTACATACCTGCTACCATGGTCGTGAAAAATAACGACTACCACATCGTCTTTTTTTAGTTGATCTTTAAGTTGCATTAAACCCTGCAAGCAGCTACCACAGCTATATCCTACAAAAATACCTTCTTCTTTAGCTATGCGTCTAGCCATTACCGCACCATCCTTATCTGTTACTTTTGTAAATTCATCTATTACACTCATATCATAATTGGCAGGCACAAAATCTTCGCCAAAGCCTTCACTTATGTATGGATACACTTCTTTTTGGTCTAGCTCTCCTGTTTCAAAATATTTTTTTAGCAAAGAGCCGTAGCTATCTATTGCCCATACTTTAATATTAGGATTTTTTTCTTTTAAATATTTACCAGTACCTACAATAGTACCACCAGTGCCGGTTGCTACTACTAAGTGTGTAACTTTTCCTTCTGTTTGTTCCCAAATTTCAGGCCCTGTTTGTTCGTAATGCGCCAATCTATTGGCAAGGTTATCGTATTGGTTTACGTACCATGAGTTAGGTACTTCGGTTGCCAATCTTTTAGATACGGAGTAGTAGGAGCGTGGGTCTTCGGGTTCTACATTGGTAGGACACACAATTACTTCTGCACCTACGGCTTTTAAAATATCTGCTTTTTCTTTGGATTGTTTTTCGGTAGTGGTAAAAATACATTTGTATCCTTTTACACATGCGGCCAAAGCAAGCCCCATACCAGTATTACCACTAGTGCCTTCTATGATTGTACCGCCTGGTTTTATTTTACCTTCTTGCTCAGCTACTTCTAGCATTTTAAGCGCCATACGGTCTTTTATGGAATTGCCAGGATTAAAATATTCCACTTTTGCAAGCACGGTACAAGGTAAATCTTTGGTTATTTTATTTATTTTAATAAGAGGGGTGTGTCCAATTGTTTCTAAGATGTTGTTCAACCACATAGCATTATATATTTTAGGGCGTAAAGGTAATAATTATTGTGCTGCAAGTGGTTTTAGAGTTTGTTTACAGCATGTAGTACTTATTCTATGATAATAAAAACAGTAATCTACATTTTACTGTTTTAAAAGATTTGATATTTGTATCAACAAAAAGAGATTTTTATCCAATATCTCAAGAAAAAACCACCGTATTAAAATCCAATATCGAGTGCAAAGTCCAGTAATATTTTTTTTATTACCCCCTGAGCCAAAAACGATGTGAAAAGTCCCTTTCTAGGGACTTTTTTATATATTGGATTTCTGAGAAATAGCTTATCTCTATTATTTATAGACTAGTTTTACCTTACATATAAAAGAGGGACGATGAATGGCACCTAATGTATTCCATATAAAATGTAATTCTTAAAATGTTGTTGATTGAAAATGTAATGCTACATTTTCTAAGTCTTGGGGAAAATTTTGGGACATTGTTTCATTATAAAATAACATTTGCCTAAAAATAAAAAGTGAGCAGCATCAAGAAATTGTAAGCCTTCTTCATAATCATTCAAAATAGATGATAACAATAGATAAAAGAAAGATTGTTTTTTTTATTTCGATTTATAATATCAGTGCTGGATAACGAAAAATTTTTTGAAAAATTTTCTTCCAATACATTTAGTAAGGTAAGTACTAGCATATTCTGATTATTTTAAGGAACCATACCCTCTGTATTTATGATAGTATTTGTTTCAACAATTTGTTCGGTTACATTAAAATGTTCATTTAAAAAATCATTTAAATTGTAATGGATAAATGTAATAACATCATGTATCATTTTTTTTTAAAAATTTGTTTATTGTCATTTTCTTTCAAATTTACCATAAACACCCTACATTCCACTTGGGTTCATGTTCCACTATAAGTTTTCTGAATATTTTATAAACTGTTTTACATACTGGAGCTATGTAGCTTTATTGATTAATGGATATATTCATTTATAGGCATTTCGATTCAATGGGTAATACCTAAAAATAAAAATCAAAAATTAATCTTGCTAGCCCCTCACATTTTCGTAATTTACCTTTTCAAAAAATTATCATCAATGAAATTTATTATTACCACAATTGCTATATTTTTTACAACTATTTTATTTGCACAAAAAACATCCAGTACAGATTCAATATTGTTTGGTAAAGTAAAGTATAGGCAAATAGGCCCATTTAGAGGTGGGCGTAGTGCAACCGTAGCGGGTAGTTACAAACATAAAAATACTTTCTTTTTTGGGGCTACAGGTGGTGGTGTATGGAAAACCACAGATGGCGGTAGTAATTGGAAAAATATTAGCGATAAATATTTTGGCGGCTCCATAGGTGCTGTGGCATTGGCACCTTCGGATGAAGCTGTTATATATGTAGGCGAAGGAGAGAATACGTTACGAGGCAATGTGAGTGAGGGTATTGGCGGTATGTGGCGTAGCGATGATGGTGGTAGAAGTTGGAAAAATATTGGACTCAAAAATACAAGACATATTGGTCGCATTATTGTGCATCCTAAAAATGCTGATATCGTTTGGGCTTCAGCCATTGGGCATTTGTTTGGCGTAAGCGAAGAAAGAGGTATTTTTAAAACGATGGATGGCGGTAAAACTTGGCGCAAAGTATTATTTGTTAATGCAAATGCAGGGGCTGCAGAGTTAGTAATGGAACCCAACAATCCTAATACTTTTTATGCAAGCACATGGAATGTAAAACGCACGCCGTATAGTTTGGAGAGTGGTGGCGAAGGTAGTGGCTTGTGGAAGAGTACCGATGCTGGCGAAACTTGGGTAAACTTGATGAACAAAAAAGGCATGCCAAAGAATGAAGTGATTGGCAATATAGGTATTGCGGTTAGCCCTATAAACCCTGAAAGAATTTTTGCAACAATAGAATGTAAAAGCCGTGGTTTATATAGAAGTGATGATGGCGGCAGTAGTTGGGAAAAACAAAGCGATGATGCAAATATTTTGCAACGTGCTTGGTATTTTAGTAAAATATTTGCCGATACAAAAAATGAAAATGTAGTGTATGCCTTAAATGTGGGATTTTACAAAAGTACAGATGCCGGTAAAACATTTAAAAGTATAAACACACCGCATGGAGATCATCACGATTTGTGGATAGACCCAGAAGATGCGAATAGGATGATTGTGGGTGATGATGGTGGCGCACAAGTAAGTTTTGATGCAGGCAATAATTGGAGCACATACGAGAACCAGCCAACAGCGCAGTTTTACAGGGTTTCTACGGATAATCATTTTCCATATCGCATACTAGCAGCGCAACAAGATAATAGCACCGTACGTATTTTAAGCGCAAGCGATGGTGGACAAATTACTACCGAACATTGGCAACCTACTGCAGGAGCAGAAAGTGGCTATGTGGTAGCAGATCCTTTAAATGCTGATGTAGTGTATGGGGGAAACTATGGTGGTTATTTGAGTAGGCTAGATCATAAAACTGGGGAGAACCGAGCCATCAGTGTGTATCCTGATAATCCATTGGGTGCGGGAGTAAATACGATGAAGTATCGCTTTCAATGGAATTTCCCAATCTTCTTTTCGCCGCACAACCCTAAGCGGTTGTATGCATGTGCGCAACATTTATTTGTAACAGAAAATGAAGGGCAGTCATGGGAAATGATAAGCCCTGACCTTACAACCAATGATACCACAAAACAAAAAAGTAGTGGTGGTCCAATTACGCAAGACAATACATCAGTTGAATATTATTGCACCATTTTTACTGCTACAGAAAGTGCTTACGAAAAAGATTTATTATGGACAGGTAGTGATGATGGCCGAGTGAACATGAGTAAAGACGGTGGTAAAACTTGGGCAGATGTAACACCAGCAGCAGCAGGCAAATGGATGATGTGGAATTGTATAGATGTGGATCCTTTTAAAAAAGGTGCTGCATACTTTGTTGGCACAAAATATAAAATGGATGATTTTAAACCATATATTTTTAAAACAGAAGATTATGGTAAAACTTGGAAGGAAATTACCAATGGAATAAATACCATGCATTTTGCAAGAGCCATACGGGCTGATAAAAAGCGTGCAGGATTGTTGTATGCAGGTACAGAATATGGCATGTACATTAGTTATGATGATGGTGCAAACTGGAGACCCTTCCAACAAAACCTACCCATTGTGCCCATTACAGATATGACGATAAAAAATAATGATCTTATTGTAGCCACACAGGGGCGTGCATTGTGGGCTATAGATGATCTTACACCTGTGCAACAATTAGATGCAAATACGGTGAATAAAAATTTACATGTATTGCCAATCAATGAAAGTTATAGAAGAGATGGTTTTGTAATTGCCAATGCAAAAAATGCAGGCACAAACCCTGCCAATGGTGCAGTTATTCATTTTTATGCTAAAGAGGTGTTGGATAGTACAAAAGCAAGTATTAGTATTTTAGATAAAAATAAAAAGCTGATAAAAACTTTTGCTACAGATGCGAAAGAGAAAAATGATAAGTTTGACATAAACAAAGGCATGAACCAATTTGTATGGAACATGTACTATCCTGAAGCAGAAAAAATAGAAGGCATGATTTTGTGGAATGGCACAGTAGCAGGACCAAAAGCTGCACCAGGTCAGTATTTTGCAAAAGTAAAAGTGGGTAAAGATTCTGCAGAGCAAGCGTTTACTATTTTAGCAAATCCTTCTTATAAAATTACACAGCAAGAATATGAAGAACAATTTAGCACGCTATTGAGCATAAGAGACAAGTTTAGCGATATACAAAAATCTATAAAAAATATAAGAGATATACGCACACAAATAAATGGATTTACCGAGCGTATGGGCAAAGATTTACCAAAAGAAATAAAAGAAAAAGGCGATACCATTGCAAAGCAATTGACCACTATTGAAGAGGCCTTGTACCAAACAAAAGCAAAAAGTGGACAAGACGTATTGAATTATCCTATAAGATTAAACGATAAGATAAGTGGCTTGTATGATTATGCAAACAGTGGCAACAATGCACCCACAAAACAATTAAAGCAAGCATACACAGACCTTGCGCTTATGGCAGATGTTCAACTAGGCAAATTGAAAACATTAATGGTAGTGGATGTGGTGGAGTTGAACAAAATGATAAGAGAAAAAGCGGTGCCGGTTATTTCGGTGAAGAAGGAGTAGGGAAGAAGTTGAATATTGTTGAAGGTAGTTCAAGGTTGAATGTTGTCAGGCTGAGCTTGTCGAAGCCGGTGCTATCAATTAAAGATTGTAAAGATTTCTAAAACCTTCGGTTATTAATTTTTGTTTACGAGCAGATATCCTTGATTGAACTTCATTGGCGACGCTCCATTCAACAGTATATCTTTTTTCATCTTTTATTATGCAATTTAAAAAACAGAAAAATTAATTTGAAAAATATGAAACAAATTTTATCTCTTATGCTCGTATGCATAAGCATACACACGGCTGCGCAGAAAAGCCCCATTATAGAAACCAAAGAACTTATACCAGCTGGTGTGCAAGTAACCATTACCAAAGGTAGCAATATGGTAATGGGTAAAAAGGTAGATTATACAACCCACACAGGTTATTTGGATTTAAAAAATGATACGGGTAAGCTCATTGCAAAAGTATTTTTTACGTATTACAAAAAAGATGCTGAGGATGCAGCAAAGCGTCCTGTGTGTTTTACGTTTAACGGTGGGCCGGGTTCATCGTCTGTATGGCTACATATGGGTGGGCTAGGGCCAAAAGTAGTAGCATTAAAAGAAGATGGTACTGCCACAGCGCCACCTTACAACATTATAAATAATGAGTACAGTTGGTTAGATAAAACCGATTTGGTTTTTATAGATCCAGTAGCAACGGGTTATAGCAGGGCGGCAGCAGGGGAGAGCCCAAAGCAGTTTCATGGGTATGTAGAAGATGTGCAATCGGTAGCATCTTTTATTCGCCATTTTTTAAGCAAGTATGAAAGATGGGGTTCGCCAAAATACATGGCTGGAGAAAGCTATGGCACTACAAGGGCTGCAGGGTTATCAAAATATTTGCAAGATAATTTTCGTATTTATTTTAATGGAATTTTCTTAATTTCTCCAGTACTTAATTTTGGTACAAACGATTATTATATTGGCAACGATTTGCCAAGAGCATTGTACATTCCATCATACACTGCAGCTGCTTGGTATCATAAAAAACTAGCACCTGCTTTGCAAGCCAACTTACAAGCGGCATTAAAAGAAAGCGAAACATTTGTTTTAGGCGAATATGCATCAGCATTAATAAAAGGGCAATGGATGAGTGATGCAGACAAAGATAAAATAGCAGAGAAAATGAGCTATTACACGGGCTTGAGTAAGGAGTATTGCTTGCAAGCCAACCTTCGAGTAGATGAAAATCGTTTTTATAAAGAGCTTCGTAGAAAAGATGGCTTAACTATTGGCAGACTTGATGCCCGCTTTACGGGCCGTGATTTTGATGATGTGGGGGAGAATGTAAGTTTTGATCCATCTTTTACCAATATTGATGGTCCTTTTACATCTGCCATAAACGATTATTTTGAAAAGGACTTACATTTTAAAGAAGATAAAGCCTACAATATTTTTGGCAATGTTTATCCTTGGAATTATAGCAATGTGCAAAATCAATTTTTAAATGTAGCCGAAAGTTTGAGAGATGCCATGCAAAAGAACCCTGCATTAAAAGTATATGTGGGTAGTGGGTACTACGATTTTGCTACGCCATATTTTAC
>JAYSWO010000181.1:0-4886 GCA_043717975.1 Ferruginibacter sp.
TGAAATGGATGTAAAACCAATTTTTGTTGGGCTGTCATTTCTAATAACTGTTGCAAAATAATGCCACCGCTGCTTGGCAATGGCATGGTAATTACTTGATAATTTTTGTAAGGAAACAGCATAGCTTTTCTTACCCGTACTTTATAATTTTTTAAATCTTCAGTAGTAATTATCCCATTGCCACTACTCATTTCTGTTGCAATAAGTGCAGCAGTTTCGCCTTCATAAAAACCTGCGGCACCATTGTCTCTTATTCTTTTTAATGTATTGGCAAGGTCTGTTTGTATAAATATATCCCCTGCTTTCCATGCACTGTCTTTTACAAAAGCTATCGGGTTTTTATTTAATCGTTTAAAAGTTTCTTTCATGTAATTAAAAGAAGAAGCTTGTGCAGCAGTAAGGGCAAAGCCTTTTTCAGCGAGGGTTATGGCAGGTGTTATTAGTGTGGCCATGGGCAATTTTGCATACGGCAATGTAGCAAATAATCCTGCCACAGTGCCAGGTACACCACTTGCCAAATGTCCTTCCATGCTTAAATTGGTTATAGGATTTCCTGCAGCATCTAGATACATATCTCTACTTGCTTGTGCTGGTGCCATTTCTCTATAATCAAGCGCAATGTTTTTTCCTGCACTTGTGTGTGCTACTAAAAAGCCACCACCACCTAAGTTTCCTGCACCTGGGTACACTACAGCCAATGCTAGTTGGGTAGCTATGGCTGCATCAAATGCATTACCACCTTGTTGTATCATTTGCATACCTGCATCGCTTGCTAGCGCATGTGCACTTACTACTGCAGCTTTTTTTACTTCAATGTTTTTTGTATTGTTATAGTTGTAAGGGTTTAATTGTGCTCTGCTTATAATTACGAATGTGCAAAAGATACTCGTAAAAATGAGTTGTTGTAATTTCTTCATGCCTAAATTTAATTGGTTTTATTTGATGTTGATACCCAAAAAATAAATTAAATTGCCATAATGTAACCTTACTAGCTAATGCTACATCACTTTTCCTATTCTGATTTATCTTTAAAAGGTCTCCTTGGGGGTTACAAGTTATACTTTCTGATTATACTTTAATAACGGATTTTACTTTTTTTAGAAAATCAACGTTGCCTCAATTTTTTATTTTTAGAATAGATTATGTAGACCAATCTGTAGGATTGCAAATAAATATGGATGAAGATGAATGTAAAGTATTTTCTGATGTGTACTCTAACATACATTAATTAGTTCTCGTTATCATGCAAAAGCCACTCTGCTAAAGGGAATAAGATTTAGGGGTGTGGGAGTAGTATTAGCGCTTACATGGTTAGAAAAATATTTTCCTTAAAGGATACTTTCTCTTTGGATATAAGACACATTTTTATTGCAGTCTAATTATGTAAATATTTTGCCTCTTGACTTTTCTTCTCGACAATCTTTTTTTGATTTGCTTGCATCAGAAGAAAAACAACTGCCTATTTATTTTTTTACAAAAAAATTTTTGGTAAAGGAGAATTGCCCTCAATAGATGAAATGGCTAAACATGCAAGTATGCAAGCGAGTAAATTAAAAAACAATATTTAAGAAAGTGTATCATCAATCTATTGGCGACTATTTTAATGCTTGTAGATTAAATATGGCTAGTACAATGCTGTAGAAAGAAAAAAATGGAAATCAAAGAAGTGATCGCAACATTGGGCTATAACTCTGTACAGCATTTTACTACAGCTTTCAAAAATCATTTTGGAAAACAGCCTGCTTCTTGGCTTAAAAATTGGCAGAGAACTGATACAACAAAATGGAGGAAATGTGTATAGTGAACATTCTGCAATAGGAGAGGGAAGCACATTTGTTATAGCACTACCTATTGGAAAATCGGTAAATGAATATATTATGCTAGATACATTTAATCTTAATTAAATAATTAGTTGATGATTGAAGGTTTGGGTAAAAGGCTTTACAGTTTTATGTTTGGCATTTTTTATATTGGGTATTTAATTAAGTTTTTTGATCAAAGTTTTTCCTTATTTAGCCTTTGGTAAAATAAATATGAAAGTCTGCCATTTACCTTTTAATTTCATGTTTTAAATTTAATGGTAATCATAATTAACGCATACATGAAAAAACTTTCTTCTTTTGTCATTCTAGCAATGTTCTTTTTTGTAAATGTACTTGCACAATCTCCGGCAATATATTCTTCAGCAGATATTTTGCAGCAAATTAAAAAGCTTGAAGTATTTGGTTCTGTGTTATATATTGCCGCACATCCCGATGATGAAAATACTAGGCTACTGGGTTATCTAGCCAACGAAAGAAGATTTCGCACTGGTTATTTAAGCCTTACCCGTGGCGATGGCGGACAAAACCTTATTGGCGATGAGCAGGGTATTGATCTTGGGCTTATACGTACTCAGGAGTTACTGAGTGCAAGGCGTGTAGATGGAGCAGAGCAGTTTTTTACAAGGGCTTTTGATTTTGGGTATAGTAAAAACCCTGAAGAGGCGATGAAAATTTGGGGACACGATAAAATTTTAGCGGATGTGGTTTGGACGATAAGAAAATTTAGACCGGATGTAGTTATTGCTCGTTTTCCAACTACAGGCGAAGGTGGTCACGGTCATCATACAGCCTCAGCCATACTAGCAACAGAGGCTTATGATGCTGCAGCAGACGCTACAAAGTTTCCAGAGCAATTAAAATACGTAACCATTTGGCAAGCCAAAAGATTGCTTTGGAACACATTTAACTTTGGTGGAAATAGCACGCAAAGAGAAGACCAATTTAAAATGGATTGTGGTGTGTATAATCCAATACTTGGGAAAAGCTATGGAGAAATAGCTGCCGAAAGCCGCAGCCGGCATAAAAGTCAGGGATTTGGTGTGCCAGCTCAACGAGGAAAGAATATAGAATATTTTGCAACATTAAAAGGAGATAAACCTGTGAATGATTTGATGGATGGGGTGGATATAACATCAAAAAGAATTGGAAAAGATTTTACTGCTTCTTTTGATAGCCTAAAAAATAATTATTCATTTGAAAACCCTGCAAAGAGTTTAAAAAAACTTGTGGCTATTTATAACCAATTTGAAACAATAGAAAATGATTATTGGAAGGAATTAAAAATAAAACAACTTACAGATATAATAGAAAAAGCTTCTGGTATTTTTATGGAAGTTGTAACTACGGAGCAATTGATTACTGCAGGAGATAGTATGAAGTTGAATTTTATATTTAATAATCGGATGGGTATAGAGTTGAAGAATGCAGATATGCGTATGGGAGATAGCTATTATATTTTTAAAACAGATAAAAATGAAAATAGTACTTATTCTACTGCAGTGTTTACGCCACAAAAAACAACATCGACACAACCTTACTGGCTAGAGTACCCAAAAGAGAATGGAAGTTTTGATGTGAGGGATCAAGCGTTAATTGGTAAAGCACAGAATGATGCTGCAATGGCTAATTTTTTAATAACAATAGAGGGAAAAGCAATACCGTTTAAGAAACCCATTATGTACAAATATACCGACCCTGTAAAAGGCGAATTGTATGAGCCTGTGCAAATCGTATCTCCAGCTTTTATAAATGTATTACCCAACTTATTGATATTTTCTAACGATAAAAAAAATGAAAAGAAAATACTGCAATATACCATTCAATCAAATTTAGGGTTGAATGAAAAGGTGAAATTTTACGCTACCATAAATAAGGATAGCAAACTTATGTTTGATTCTAGTTTGTCCATTACAAAAACGGGTAAAAAAATTATTTCTACCATACTTAATGGAAATGATTTTGTAAACAATACCACTACAAGTGTTGGTGCCGAACTCGAAGCTCCGTCTATGTTTGAGCATCAATATACCTCTTTAAAGAAAATAAGTTACGATCATATTCCAGATATTTTTTACAATTATCAGGATAGGGTAAAGGTTTTAAAGATTGATTTAAAAACAGCGGGAACGAGTGCAGGCTATATTGTGGGTGCGGGCGATAAAGTGCCACAGGCATTGGAGCAAATGGGCTATAAGGTAACCATGCTTACAGAAAAAGATATTACCGCATCTAACTTAAAACAATTTGATGTGATTATTACTGGCGTGCGTGCCTACAATGTACATGCATGGCTAAGCAATGTACACCCTGTACTAATGCAGTACGTAAAAGATGGTGGTGTATTGCTTACCCAATACAATACCAATAACCAGCTTGGCCCTGTAAAAGCAAGCATGGCTCCCTATCCTTTTACCATTAGCAGAAATAGAATAACCGATGAAACGGCTGCGGTTAATTTTTTATTACCTAACCACCCCGCATTAAATTATCCAAACAAAATAACTGAAAAAGATTTTGATGGCTGGATACAAGAGCGTTCTATTTATAATGCTGAAAAAATTGACTCCTCTTGTAAAAAAATATTGAGTATGAAAGACCCTGGAGAAGCAGAACAAGATGGAAGCCTCATTGTAGCTGATTATGGTAAAGGTAAATATGTATATACTGGCCTGGTTTTCTTTAGAGAATTGCCAGCGGGTGTGGGCGGTGCATATAGGTTGTTTGCAAATTTAATAGCGAAAAGAAAATAGTATTTAATTTTATTAAAGAAATATTTTAAACTATATAAATTATAGTGTATGAATTTTAAAATGCTTGCACAGCAAATTGAGTCTATTCATGAAGCATTACAAACAAATGCTGTAAACGCAGTAAACAGGCATATTACTTTTCGTAATTGGGTGATAGGTTTATATATATTAAAATATCAACAAAAGGTAGAAGATAGAGCAAAATATGGCAATAAATTATTAGAAAAATTAGCAATAAAATTTAGTAAGACAAGTCTCAAAGGATTGACAGCTCCAGAACTGTCTAGGTGTAGGCAATTTTATATTACCTACG
>JAYSWO010000182.1:0-4870 GCA_043717975.1 Ferruginibacter sp.
AATGAGTTCAAAGTTGAAGGTTGAAAGTTCAAAGTTTTTTAATGGATGCTAACTTTTAAAAAGTAGGCATCCGTTAAGTCGATTAATGAAGTGTCAGTCTGAGCTTGTCGAAGACGGATTTAAAATAAATTACACTCGTCTTTAAATAGCATCGGCTTCAGCAAGCTCAGCTTGACATTTTTGTATTCAATATTTTTTTTGGGGCTGTGAACTGCATACCTTTAATGAAAATTTGTTGCGGCTATTCGTTGCAATCTTTTTTGCCTCAAAGGCAGGCAAAAAAGGATTTTCACTTCTATCCGCCAGCCCTTCGGCAGGTGAATATCTATTTAGCTTTTATCGACTATTAGATTACGTTTTGTTAAAAAAGTAATTGAATAAATTGACCACTATTATTCTTAATTTTAAATGTATTTTTCGTAAATTTGAGTTATGGAAACCTTACTTATAAAAGAAAATGTTGGAGCAATAGCAGTAAGAAAACTCCGCAAAGAAAAATTGGCAATGGGTATTCCTTTTATGATAAATGTAAAAGGACTTCCTGAATATCAATCCTACCTTGAATATCCGGATGGGTCTATTTCGTTAGTTAGATTAGAACCTTCAAAAAGAGATTTTGTTGAAATAAAAAAACTCTCTGAAAATGAAATATCAATTTTATTGGAGGAAAATAATTTAATTCAATAAAATGCCCGAACTCCATATTATCACAGGTTCAAATGGTGCTGGTAAATCATCCGTTGGGGCTGTATTTCTGTCAAATAGAATTCAACAAAATTGTATAGTTTTTGATGGAGATAAGTTGTTTATGAATAAACAGCGTGAACTTTGGAAATCAGGAATTACTGCTTTTAAAGAAGCAAAGAAAATTGCAATAAATTTTGTTGAAGAAACTTTCAATTCACTTGTAGAAAATGCAATTGCAAATAAAATTGACTTTGCTTATGAAGGGCATTTTACAAATGAAGCAACTTGGGATATTCCAAAAAAATTTCAAAGGGAAGGGTTTTCTATACATTTAATTTTGTTAGGACTTACGGATACTTATCTTTCTGAATCAAGGGTAATAGACCGTTCAAAATTTGGAGGGCATTACGTAGATCCGAAAACTGTTGCTCAAAACTTTTATGGTAATTTAGAAAAACTAGATAAATATTTTTCAATGTTTGATAGTGTACGAATAATTGATTCTTCTGATTTGAAATATGTTGATTTATGTAGTTTAAATTTTGGAGTTTTGAAAAGTGCCATTCAAATAGATTTAATTCCAAAATGGTTTTCTGAAAATCTTCCCAATATCTACAAAATTATTTCTGTAAAAAAATAATTTAGCATCGCATTGAAAACCTCTTTCCTACATATCTCCCAAAAGAAAAAAAATCTTGCATCCCTCGCAATCATTTTTCTCATTATTTTTTATTTTATACTACCTAATAAACTTTTTAAAACACCCACCAGTTATGTAATAGAAGATACCAATGGAAATTTATTAAATGCAACTATAGCTGCCGATGGGCAATGGCGTTTTCCATACAATAAAAATGTGCCGCAGCATTTTGTAGATTGTATAACCACTTACGAAGACAAACGTTTTTTCTTGCATGCAGGTGTGGATATGAGTGCCATAGCACGAGCTATAAAAGCAAATGCAAATGGCAGCAAAACCACACAAGGAGGAAGCACACTTAGCATGCAAGTTATACGCATGGCTTTGCAAAACGATAGTCGAAGCATTTGGAATAAATTGAAAGAATCTTTTCTTGCAATAAGGTTAGAATTTTCTTATAACAAAAACGAAATTTTAGGATTGTATGCATCCAATGCACCATTTGGTAGCAATGTGGTGGGATTAGATGCAGCGGCTTGGCGTTACTTTGGCCGTAGTTCAGATAAACTAAGTTGGGCCGAAACCGCTATGCTTGCGGTATTGCCCAATGCACCATCACTTGTGCATCCAGGAAAAAACAGGCAACTGCTCTTGCAAAAGCGAAACGCCTTGTTGGATAAATTAGTAATGGCAAATAAAATTTCGAAAGAAGAAGCCGATTTATCAAAACAAGAAGTGCTACCAAATAAACCAATACCATTGCCACAAAATGCACCACATCTTTTACAACGATTTAGAATTGAAAATAAAATAGGGTCAACAAAAATAAAAACTACCATTGATGGAACATTGCAATTAAACGTAAATGAAATTGTATTGCGTCATCAACAAATAGTAAAAAGCAATGGCATTAATAATATGTGTGCCTTAGTGCTAGATGTAGAAACAGGAAAGACATTGGCTTATGTTGGAAATATTTTTCAGCCACAAAATAAAAATATAGAAAGTGATGTGGACGTAATAAATGCTGCACGCAGCCCTGGCAGTGCTTTGAAACCAATTTTATATGCAGCCATGCTAAGCGATTGTGGTTTATTGCCCAATAGTTTGGTGCCAGATATACCAACACAAATTGGAGGTTACACTCCACAAAATTTCGATTTGGATTATGATGGTGCAGTGCCTGCAAGCAAAGCACTAAGTAGAAGTTTAAATATACCTGCAGTAAAATTATTGCAACAATACAAGTACCAACGTTTTTATGAAACCTTGCAACAGTGCGGTATTACAACATTAAAAAACCCTGCTGATTTTTATGGACTCAGTCTTATACTCGGCGGCTGCGAAGTAAAAATGTGGGACATAGCAGGTGTGTATGCATCACTTGCACGCACCCTTAATCATCAAACAAAAAATAAAGGAATAATTAACTCCAAAGATTTTCATCCACCCTATTATTACAAAGGTCAACAAACTAATCAACTAATCAACCAATCAACCAACCCCCTAGACCCAACCTCCATCTACTTCACCTTTCAAGCCATGCAAGAAGTAATGCGCCCTGGCGAAGAAGGTCTGTGGCAGCAGTTTTCATCTTCCAAAAAAATAGCATGGAAAACGGGAACTAGTTTTGGTTTTAGAGATGCATGGGCTATTGGTGTAACGCCAAAATATGTTGTAGCAGTTTGGGCAGGTAATACAACAGGCGAAGGGCGTGCAGGACTTATAGGTGTGCAAACGGCTGCACCTGCTATGTTTGATATTTTTAGATTATTGCCACAAACCAATTGGTTTGAAAAACCGAAATACAATTATGTGTACGTGCCTGTATGTAGGCAATCAGGTTTTAGAGCAAATGTAGATTGTGAAAATAGCGATACTTTAATGATGCCTCCAAATGCACTACGTTCACCGCTTTGTCCTTATCATAAAATAATACAATTAGATGCAACGGGTTTGTATCAAGTAAACGAAAGTTGTGAATTGCCCTCAAACATGCAACACAAAAGTTGGTTTGTATTACCACCTACTATGGAGTTTTATTACAAACAACGCAATGCAGATTATAAAATTTTACCAGCATTTAAACAAGGCTGCACAGTAGTAGAAACCCAAAAACAAATGGAACTCATTTACCCGCAAAATGAATTAAAAATATTTGTACCAAAAGAAATGAATGGCGAAAAAGGCAAAACTGTTTTTTCTGCCACGCATCGCAATAATGCTACAAAAATATTTTGGACACTCGATAACACTTTTGCTGGCACAACACAACATTATCATCAGCTAGCATTAAGTCCTAGCAAGGGTTTGCATACCATTACTATTACCGATGAGCAAGGCAATTCAATTACAAAAAAATTTGAGATTTTGGATGAGAATAAATAGCGTTTACTCGGCTACTATGTACTCAAATAGTTTCATATATTTTTTATGACCAGTATCTAAACTTATTTTTTCCTTTTTTAAAATAAATTTATTTTCGAGCATTAGTTGTTTAAATGCGGTTTCAGTAAAAAAAGGATAATTACAATGGAGGGCACTGAAAAAGTCTTTTTAAAGTTGTAGAAAAAAAGGAGTAGAAAACTATGGTTTTTTGCTCCTTTTTTCGTATCTTAACGTTGTAATTAAATGGCAAAAAAATGTTATTGCAACAACAAAAAATTCAGTTAAGTACCTTTTCTGAGTTGTATGATTTAATAGTTCCTAAGGAAAATTTGCTTAGGAAAATAAATGAACTGATTGACTTTTCATTTATTTACAAAGAATTGGTTGATAAATATTGTTCTACTAACGGACGTATGGCAGAAAGCCCAATTCGCATGTTCAAATATTTATTATTGAAATCCATTTATGCAGTTTCAGATGTTGATGTGGTGGAACGTTCTCGTTATGACATGTCGTTTAAATATTTTTTAGAAATGACACCAGAAGAAGCGGTTATTAATTCAAGCTCATTAACAAAATTTAGAAAACTACGTTTAAAAGATACTGACCTATTAAATTTATTGATAAACAAAACAGTAACTATAGCAATTGAAAAAGGAATTATTCGTTCTAGATCAATCATAGTTGATGCCACACATACCTTATCAAGGTCTAACCCATTTTCGGCAATCGAAGTACTGAGAGAACGTTCTAAAATACTTCGTAAAACAATTTATTCATATGATGACCAATGGAAGGAACGCATGCCAAAAAAGAATAGTGATAATGATTTGGAAAAGGAATTGGCATATTGTAAAACCTTAGAAAACTTAATAGAAAATGAACCCTCCATAAGTTCAATACCGGCTGTAAATGAAAAATTAAATCTGCTAAAAGAAACGGTAGAAGACACCCAAGAAAATTTTATATTATCAAAAGATACAGATGCTAAAACGGGTCATAAATCTGCCGACAGTTCATTCTTTGGTTATAAAACTCATTTAGCAATGACTGAAGAACGTATAATAACGGCTGCTGTGGTAACATCAGGAGAAAAAGGAGATGGTCCTGAACTGCCTAAACTTTTAGAAATTAGCCAGCAAAATGGCATTGCTG
>JAYSWO010000183.1:0-12362 GCA_043717975.1 Ferruginibacter sp.
TGTGTGTTAATATCTACCATAATATGTATTAATACTTATTATTTATATAACCCTTATTACTATTAGGGCTGTTAATTTGTGTAAAAGTCGTTTTTTAAAACTATAGGAAAAACCAAATTCTTGTTTTATCCACAGTAATCCACATAAAAATAACATTTTTTAATTTTATAATGTTACGTAATTGTTACGTGTTGTTTATTAAGTATGGTTGTTTTTATCGTTTTTTAAATAACATCTGTTAATAAAAATGACCGTGGAAAATAAAAACATGTTTTTTTTTACAAAACATGTGAATGGAATGCTTGTAAAATGAAAGTAAAATCAACATTTATCCCAAAAGGGCCAAAAGGGCATTACTTATTCCCACAGTCTCCCAAATTTGAAATGACAAAAAGGGGCTTTATCCACTAAAAAATAGGGTTATTCACTTTTAATGTTAATAAACCTGTTTTATCCACAAAAATAGCCTGCTCACGCAGTTATTAAAGCAGAAAAACTGGCTTTTTTTAACCCACACTTTTAAAATTAAGAAAATAAATGATTTTGCATATTATGGTGCGAAAAATCAGTTTTATCCACAATTTGTTAATACTTATTAATTACCCTATTTTTGCCGCCTAAAATTAACTTAAAGAAATGCAGATTATTCAGAGTATTAAAGACAGAGGTGGCGTTATTATGGCAATAGTAATTGCAATAGCCCTTATTAGTTTTATTTTAATGGATTCAAAATCCAACGAAAGTAGGCCAACAACCAATACCATTGGAAAAGTAAATGGTACTGCTGTAGAGATGAATGACTTTAACAAGCGAGTAAAAATTGAAGAAAACAAACAAGCGCAACAAAGAGGAGGACAACAACCAACAGGTGTAGAAGTATTAAGAATAAGAGACCAAGTGTGGAATCAGATAATAGCAGAAAATGTATTTTATGCTACTGCAGATAAATTAGGTATTAGTCTTACTTCAAAAGAATTATCTTCTATATTATTAAGCAATGACCCATCAAATCCTTTAATGCAAGAAAGAAGTTTGATGACAGCAGAAGGAAAACTAGATGTAACAAAAGCATCGGAAGCGATTGCTAACATTAAAAAATTTAAAGGAGAGCAAAGAGACAATATAGATGCACAAATATTAGAGCCATTAAAATTAAGTACCGCTGCTGCAAAGTATGGTGCTATGATGAGTGCTGCTGCTTACTATCCTACTTGGATGCAAGAGAAAGACGCTGCAGATGAAAAAAACTTTGCTACTATATCTTATGTAGCGGTTCCTTTCAACGAAATTTCGGACAGTGCAGTAGTAGTAAAAGACGAAGAAATAAATAGCTATGTGGCAAAACACAAAGCTATGTTTAAGCAAGAAGAAGGAAGAACCATCTCTTATCTAACATTTAGCCAATATCCATCGGCTACTGATAGTGCAAATGCAAAAAAAATTGTAGAAGATCTAAAAGCGGGCCTTGCAGCAGATACAAGTGCAAGTTCATATATAGCACGTAACTCATCTGTGGTTGATTATGTAGATGATTATTTACCATTATCAAGAATACAATCTGCTGTAAAAGACAGTATGGTAAAATACCCTGCTGGTGTAGTTAGTGGTCCTTATGTAGATGGACAAAATTATAGCATTGCAAAAGTTATTGGTACAAAGCAATTACCAGATAGTGTAAAAGCTCGTCATATACTTATTGGAACAAGAGACCCACAATCGGGTGCGGAACTTATGGTAGATTCTGTAGCAAGCAAATTAGCAGATAGTGTTTTAGCAGCTGTGAAGAGCGGTGCAGATTTTGGTGCGCTTGCCATGAAATATTCTTCAGATCCTGGAAGTAAAATAAAGGCAGGAGATTTGGGAACATTTGGTTATGGCACAATGGTGGCAGAATTTAATGCATATGCATTTACAAAACCAGTAGGAGAAAAAGGAAAAGTAAAAACACAATTTGGTTATCATATAATAGAGGTAACAAAACAAGATAATTTTAAACCAGCTTATAAAATGGCCATTTTAGCAAAATCAATTTTACCAAGCGATGAAACCATTAATGCGGCAAGCCTTGCGGCTACAAAAGCATCAGCTAATAAAGGAGCTAAAGAATTAGCAGATTATGCATCTAAAAATGGCTTACAAATAGTTGAATTACCTACAGTATTAAAAGAAAATGATTTTAGCGTAGGTCAAATGCAAGATGCACGTAGTTTGGTAAAATGGGCTTTTGAAGCTAAGAAAGGAGCCGTGAGTGATCCAATAGTAATTGGCGATGACTTTGTAGTAGCTACCGTAAACAAAACGTTTGCTGAAGGTACACAAGATGCAGCTACTGCAAGACCAATGGCAGAAGCAGCGGTAAGAAACCAAAAGAAAGGAGAAATAATAGCAGCTAAAATGGGAGCAACCATGGAAACAGCCGCTGCAGCTTATAACAAGCAAGTGCAAATGGCAGGAGCAGATTCATCAATTACCATGGGTGGTACCATTATAAATGGAATAGGGAATGAGCCAAAAGTAATAGGCGCTGCATTTAATAAAGAGAGTTTAACAAAAGCAACCGCACCGATTATTGGTACGAGTGGTGTATATGTAATAAAAACTACAGCAGTTTTACCAAGAGCAGAAGCTACAGCAGAACAAAAAGCTGCTAAAGCTACCGCTAAAGTACAGGCCATTAAAGGCCAAGCAGGCAATTGGTTTGAAGGCTTGAGAAAACAAGCAGATATAAAAGACCAAAGAAGTAAGTTCTTTTAAAAAATATAAATGATTATATTATGAGCTAAAAGCCGATTGACATTATTCAATCGGCTTTTGTTTTATCGGCTTTCGAAAATGGTTTTGATGTATATTTTAATGGAATAAGCTAATTTTGCCATAGTAAAATATTGAACAATGATAAAGACAGGTAACCCAGTAATAAGCATTTATACAGAAATGACGCCCAACCCAGAAACAATGAAGTTTGTGGCCAATAAATTATTGTACCCTGGAAAGAGTATTGACTTTCCGGATGAGGCAAGTGCAAAACCATCTTTGCTGGCACAAGAGTTGTTTACATTTCCGTTTATAAAATCGGTTTTTATAGCAAGCAATTTTGTAACACTTACAAAAACAAACGACACAGCTGATTGGCAAGATGTAATACCTGCGGTAAAACAATTTTTAAAAGAATATTTAGAAGAGGGAAAACCTGTAGTGAATGAAGAAGAAATAGCGATAAGAAAAGTTGAAAGTACCAATGAAGTAAACGCAGATGATGATGATGTAGTAAAACGCATAAAAGAATTGTTGGAAAACTATGTAAAGCCTGCTGTAGAAATGGATGGTGGTGCCATACAATTTAAAAGCTATGAAGATGGAAAGGTAAGCTTGATGATGCAAGGAAGTTGCAGTGGTTGCCCAAGTAGTATGATAACATTAAAAGCGGGGATTGAAGGAATGATGAAACGCATGATACCCGAAGTGAAGGAAGTGGTGGCGGAGAGTGAGTAAGAAGAAAAAGTAAATAAAGTATAAAAAGTAAATAAAGTGAGCATTGGTTTTTATCGGTGCTTTTTTATTGCTATAAAATTGCTATAAAAAGGTATCTTAGTAAAAACAAAAAATATTGAAATACACTTTACTTTTTACCATCTGCTATATTTCATTTACGGCTAATGCACAATTAAGCGATAGAGAAATTCACAATCTAAAAGGCGGGAACGTAAAACCCGATAATAGTTATATTTATCATTTACCTTTTGCAAATGGTAATAAATATTTTTTGGTGCAAGCATACAACAGCAAGTTTAGTCATGCCAACGAATTAAGCTTAGATTTTAAAATGAAAATAGGAAGTAAAATTTGCGCAGCAAGAGAGGGAATTGTGACAGCAACAAAAGAAGACAGCGATAAAGGAGGATTAAAAGATGAGTATTACAATGAAGGAAACCACATAATCATAGATCATAGCGATGGTAGTATAGCCATGTATTGGCATTTACAAAAAGAGGGTGTGTTGGTAAATGTGGGAGATACCATTACAAAAGGACAATTGATTGGGTATAGTGGAAACACGGGCTAGACAGCGTTTCCACATTTGCATTTTCAAGTACAAAATAAAAATGCTGGAGATATAGCTACAAGATTTGCAACAAAGAAAGGAACAAGGTATTTACGACCAAGAAAATACCATAAATCGGTAGCATATTAAAAATTACTTGCGGTGGCTCCAAGCCCACCACATTAAAATAAACTGTAAGGGAAATAAACGAAGCCAAGCACCCCACTCTGGTATGCACATTTGCTCACTCATACAGCCATGCATTTGTATCATATATATATGTGCAGGTATAAAAGCAATGAGCATGGCAACGATGAGGTAGGAACCATATTTTCTTGTACTAGGAAAAATAAGCAATACCGCTGCAAGAATTTCTCCCACACCAGCCGCAATGTTTATAAATGCAGGGTTTGGAAAATAAGGAGGAATGAGCGGATAGTAAAAACCCTTGTGTACAAAATGATTTATACCTGCAGCAGCGTATAATATTATCAACAAAATAAGGCTTATTTTCTTTATCATTTTTTTGAAATTATTATGATTGTAAAAGTCGGACTTATTTTATACAAAAAATTTTATTGGCCGTATTTAAAATTGTGGCTCCTTGAATTAGAGGTGACACCTCTTTGAAGGTAATCTCTAGTTTAAAAGTCAGTATAAGTGGTGTCACCTCTAACGACACAATGTTAAGTGCACAAATTTTATTTACATTCTCGTAAATGAAAAGATTTATTTGTAGTTATCTTCGATATCAATTTATTGTAAAGTCAAACAAATGAATGAACAACTATTACAAGATGTAAATGATATTGATAACCTCTTTAACATCGTAAAAGAACAAGGGTTAGATTATATAAAAAACATTATTAACAAAGCCACTTCTACTAAAAATACAATTATACAAAATCATATTTTAAATGAAGATGGTATTGGAAGCCTAGCTACGATTGAACAATTTAACAAACGCTTTGAACCAATAATGGTGGCTTCTTCTGGACCAAGGTATTGGGGCTTTGTAACAGGAGGCGCTACGCCCGCCGCTATCTTGGGAGATTGGCTTACGAGTATTTACGATCAAAATGCACAAAGTACAACAGGCTCTGGTGATATTTCTGCAAATCTAGAAATAGAAACAATAAAATTATTATTAGATTTATTTAATTTACCCAACGATTTTTTTGGTGGCTTTGTGTCTGGTGCTACCATATCTAATTTTACATGCTTGGCGGTAGCTAGGCAATGGCTTGGCAAAAAAATCGGAAAAGATTTTGCAAAAGAAGGCATCAATCAAACCATAAAAATATTTACCGCTACACCACATTCATCCGCATTAAAAGCACTTTCGTTATTGGGTATTGGAAGCAACAATATTATAAAAATAAAAACGCTAGAAGGCAATAGAGAGGCTGCCGATATGGATGATTTAGAAAATGAATTAAAAAAACTAGAGGATAAACCTTCTATTTTTATTGGAAGTGGTGGAACCGTAAATACGGTGGACTTTGATGATTTTAAAGCTATACAAAAACTCAAAGAAAAATATAATTTTTGGTGTCATATAGATGCCGCTTTTGGAGGTTTTGCTACTTGTACGGATACACATAAAGAATTGTTGACCGGTTGGGAAAGCGCAGATAGCATTACCATTGATTGCCACAAATGGTTAAATGTGCCTTACGAAAGCGCTGTATTTTTTGTAAAAGAAAAACACAATATTTTACAAGTAGAAACTTTTCAAAATTCCAATGCGCCTTATCTTGGAAACCCCATGGAAGATTTTAGTTACTTAAATATTTTGCCAGAAAACTCTAGAAGGTTAAAAGCATTACCCGTGTGGTTTTCGCTGATGGCTTATGGAAAAAATGGTATAAAAGATATTGTAGAAAATAATATTACATTGGCGCATCTATTTGGAAAATACATAGAAGAAAATAAACACTTTCAATTATTAGCTCCAGTAAGATTAAATACCGTTTGTTTTACGTTGAATATTGATGAAGAGAAGCAAGAAGTAAAGGTTTTTTTAAATAGACTAAATGATACAGGCCAAGTTTTTATGACCCCAACTGTTTATGCTGGTAAAACAGGGATAAGGGCTGCATTTGTAAATTGGAGAACCAATGAAGAAGATATAAAAATGGTAACAGCCCTCATAGATAAAATGATTGCTGAAAAAGAATAATACAAACACATATATTTGAAACAAATAATTTAATACACTAAAATACGCACATTGAGTTTTGAAGAAATAATACAACAGTTTATAACAGACATGGGGCATACAAAGTGGTACGAGTACCTTGCGGTATTTGCAGGTATAGCCAGTGTATGGTATAGTAGAAAAGAAAATATATTAGTGTATCCAACTGGTTTATTAAATACCATTATATATATTTTTATAAGTTTTGAAGGAAAGTTATTAGGCGAAGCCTCTGTAAATTTTTATTATACCATTATGAGTATTATGGGTTGGTATATGTGGGCCAAAAAAGATAGCAAGCACGAAAACGTATTGCATATTACATTATCAACAAAAAAAGAATGGGGGGTTCAATTATTATTTTTTGGTACTTTTTACGCTGTTATTTTTTTAGCACTTACTTATTTTAAAACCATGTTTTTTGATGGGGTTATACCATGGGCAGATGCATTGGCAAGCGCCAGTGCATTTACCGGTATGTGGTTGATGACAAAAAAGAAAGTAGAAAGTTGGTATTGGTGGATAGTTACAAATATTGCCTCTATTCCACTTTATTTTGTAAAACATTATGTATTTACAAGTGTGTATTATGTGGTGCTTTTAATAATGGCCTTGTTTGGATTAATAGAATGGATGAGAAAAGTAAAAGAACGTAAAATAATTTCTATATGAGTTATTGCAAAGCCATAGCCAATATGAAACCAGCAGATTATGTGGTAAACAAAAACTACCATGATAATCATTACGGGTTTGCCATACATGACGATGATGAGTTGTTTTGTAGACTTGTATTAGAAATAAACCAAGCCGGCTTAAGTTGGAATACCATTTTACACAAAGAACAAAATTTTAGAAAGGCATACCATCATTTTAATATTAAAAAAGTAGCAGCATATAAAGAAAAGGATATTGAACGATTATTAAATGATGCAGGTATTATTCGTAATAAGCTTAAAATAAATGCAGCTATATATAATGCAAATATTATTCTTGACCTTCAAAAACAATATGGATCATTTAAAAATTGGATAGATCATCATTACCCAAAAGAAAAAGTAGAATGGGTAAAACTCTTTAAAAGTACATTTAAATTTACTGGAGGTGAAATAGTTGGTGAATTTCTCATGAGTACTGGTTATATTGCAGGTGCACATGACATTGAATGTGATGTTTACCAAAAATTGCAGCAACAAAACCCTGTTTAGAATTGATAACAAGCATAAAAAAAATTGTAATTGTTGGGCCTGAGAGTACTGGAAAAAGTACACTAAGCGAAAACCTTGCAAACCATTTTAAAACAGAATGGGTGCGGGAGTATGCAAGGGAATACATAGATAAAAATGGCACAGATTATACTTTCGAAAACCTATACGACATAGCGCAAGGGCAATTAGCAGGTGAAGATGCAGCCTTACAAAAATTACAAGAAAGAAATCACAATAATACAATACCACTCATTATAGATACAGATATGTATGTAATAAAAGTGTGGAGCGAATTTGTGTTTAATAAATGCGACAATAGGGTACTTTGTGAAATAGCCAAAAGAAAATACGATGGCTATATTTTGTGCAACACAGATGTGCCGTGGGTAAAAGATAGTATGAGAGAATATCCAGATTTGGTAACAAGAGAAAAGCTATTGCATTATTACAAAGAAGAATTATCTGAGCAAAAATTACCTTGGATAACCATTTGTGGAAATTATAAAGAACGTACACAACAAGCAATAGATTTTGTACAAACTTTTTTGTGAGATTATTTTATTAATTCTTTTATATCAACATCTCCTTCTAAATTATTCATTTGACCAACAATATTTTGAGATCTATTGGCCACATATTTACAAATAGGTTTTATGGTAAAGCGAATAGGATTGGGTAATGCAGCAGCTATTTGTGCAGCTTCACTACGAGTAAGTTTGCTAGCAGGCTTATTAAAATAATATTGAGCCGCTGCTTCAATACCAAAAATACCTTCACCCATTTCTGATACATTTAAGTACATCTGCAATATTCTTTCTTTGCTCCAAAGGGTTTCTATCATAAAAGTAAAATACACTTCCAATCCTTTTCTAAAAAAACCACCACCCTGCCATAGAAAAACATTTTTAGCCACTTGCTGGCTTATGGTACTTGCACCACGCACTTTGTTTGGGTGTTTCTTATTGTATTTTACGGCTAATTTTATGGCTTTAATGTCAAACCCATTGTGGTCAGGAAATTGTTGATCTTCCCCAGCCATTACTGCAAGCTTAGCATTGGCGCTCATTTCATCATACGATACATAATCTCTTTTTAGGCCATTGCCTTTTACAAAGCTTACCAATTGTGTAACGGTAATTGGTGGATTTACCCAACGAAGTATGATGATATAAACGAGCTGAGCAACAAACATCCAAATAAAAATTCTTTTAATGGTACGCCACCAGGATTTATTTTTTTGATTCTTCATTTTATAAGAAATATTTGTGCGCTGTGTTGGATTTTATGGTAAAACGAGTAAATGATTGTTTTTAGATAGGATGTAAAATAAAGAAAAATAAAAGAACAACAAGATAGGAGAAAATTTTATTTTATCTGGTGCAATTTCCACAGTTTGTATGCAGCTGAGGCATGTAGCCAAGCGTACCAACAACTCGTGTAGGGTAGCAAAGAAATATTTGTAAATCATAGTCAAAGCAAATGTTGTTTGTACAGCAGCCGTGTCTTTGTTGTGCTGCATACCAACGGCAGTTGTCTCATGGAAATGACTAGTTACTTCAACGCTTTTTAGTAGATTTGGGAGGTCAACAAAGGCAAAAAAACAATAGAAAATATATGATATGAAAAAATTGTTAATTGCTGTGCCAATTTTGTTGTTATTCGGTTGTGGAGAAAAATATCATGGGTCAAAAAAAATATGTGAAGGAAGATTTCATATTGAATTTTATACAGAACGGTCTGATATGGGGGTATGTTATCTAACCGATTCTGTAAACTTTAGAATTAAAGTGGATAGATACAATGTTGAAAGTGAATATTTCGATTTTTTTTGTAAGTTAGATAGTTTGATAATTCAGCAGTGGAGTAACTACCCATCTCCGAAACATATTTTGAAAACAAGGGCCTATTGTAGTAGGACATTAATTGAAGAAGGTAAATTGAAATAGCAGTAGTGTTCCAAAATTAATAATGACGAGACAATTATACTATGAAAAGATTCTTATAAAAAAGATTTTTCGCCCTTGTTGGTGCATGTATTCAGAGCTACCTACTTCGCCGTTGAGGTATTGTAGCGCCGCCAGTTGGTATGCAGCACTGGCATGTAGCCAAGCGTAGAAACTAGCGCAGAAATGAGGCGATGGCTTTTGTGTGGGGAGCTTTCTGTGCGGCAAATTATAACGAAGCCTTGTACAAAGCACAGATACCCCACCGCACTTTTGCTCTGCTGCATATCTGCGCTAGGGAGGGGGAAAATTTAAACCATCATGCTTAAAAAAGTGTGGTGGTTTTTTATAACCAAAAAGGGTTTTGAGAAGTATTAAAAATGCGGTAAATATTAATGTTATTGTCAGAGAGTTCGTAGAGTAAAATGTATGGGTATTTATGCATTACCCTGTAGCGTACGGTATCGTATATAAAAGAACCAGAGGCAGGAACTTTTACAAGTTGTACAAACATTTTTTTAACAGCAGCATGAAATTTTTTACCTAATCCCTTTTGTTCACCATTGTAATATTCAATAGCTTTTTGTAAGTCATTAAAAGCAGTAGGTGTAATTTTAATTTTGTAGGGCATCAATCTACATTTAAAGTATCTTTTACATTGTCCCAATCTAGTAAGTAATCAGGGTTGTTTTTAACTTTATTACGTTCAAGTTCTACCAATGCTTTTTGTTCTGCTGTAAGTGTAAAATTTTTATCAGTTGCAGGGGTGTCAATTTTTACAAAATCGAATTTTTGTAAAAGTTCCATCATAAAAGATACTTGCGCATCAGGTATGTGAATAGATATTTGTTGCATGCTTAACAATTATTTAGTGTGCAAATGCTTTTTTAGCTTTAGAGTTTTGTATAACATTATCCATTAAAAAAAATAGGTGTTTCTTAGTATCTGTATCAAGGAGTTCAATATCCTCAATCCGTTTAAGTACATCTTTATTAAAGGTAGAAAGCTGTCCTTCACCCACCAAAAAATCTACACTAACATTAAACACTTTGGCAATTTTTAAAAGCACTTCAATAGAGGGCGTATTTATA
This sequence comes from Ferruginibacter sp., assembly GCA_043717975.1. GTDB lineage: Bacteria > Bacteroidota > Bacteroidia > Chitinophagales > Chitinophagaceae > Ferruginibacter. The sequence goes on from JAYSWO010000183.1 coordinate 10,482, forward strand.
TTACGCTCATAGTTACCAATGATAGTACGAGAAACTTCTGCCTTGTCTGCAAGTTCCAGTTGAGATATGTTTAGCTGCTTACGAAGCTGCAGGATACGTTCGTCAATGTTTAACATAGTTGCCTAAAGTCAATGAAAAAATGTTGTAATAATCAAATTTAGACAAACTAACTTGACAAAAGAAATTTTTTTCATCTTTGTTGGCATGTGCTTAATGTTCTCTGTCCTGCCGTTGTATAATTGTAGAGTTGCTGATTTTCGCCCTTGTTGGTGCATACATTCAGAGCTAACTATTTCACGCCGATGAGGTATTGTAGTTGGTATGCAGCATGGGCATGTAGCCAAGCGTACCAGCAACTCGTGTAGGGTTAGCAAAAAAATATTTTATAAATCATAGTCACAGCAAGTGTTGTTGGTACAGCAGCCCTGCCTTTGCTATGCTGCATACCAACCGGCAGTCGCTTCACAAAAATGACCTATTACTCCAAAGTTTTTTAGTAAATTTGGAATACCAATAAAGGCAAAAAAAGCGACTCCTATTTTTAATTACGAAAAATAAAAAAATGAAAGCTTTTCCTAAATTGAAAGATAACCAAGTTGCCACTATGAGAACAGAGGCATCAACAGGTCACATGTTCGATATAGAATTTAATTTAGCAATAGACAATAAACAAGAAGTGTTTTCAATTTGTGAATCTTTTGAAGAGGCTTTGTGTCAAATAAATTTGTTGTTAGCTAAAAGAAATGATATGGAATATGTAATATATGGGATCAATGAAACTGTTTTGAAATATATTAATCCTTATGACCCAAAGGAGAACTAAATGGGTAGTGTACTAAACTTGTTTTCGCCCTTGTTGGTGCATGCATTCAGAGCTACCTACTTCTCGCCGTTGAGGTATTGTAGCGCCGCCGTTGTTGGTATGCAGCACGGACATGTAGCCAAGCGTACCAACAACTCGTATAGGGTAGCAAAGAAATATTTGTAAATTATAGTCACAGCAAATGTTGTTGGTACAGCAGCCCTGCCTTTGCTATGCTGCATACCAACAACGGCGGTCGTCTCACGAAAATGACCTATTACTCCAAAGTTTGTTAGTAAATTTGGAATACCAACAAAGGCAAAAAAAAGACATATCCGTTACTTTCTGGCGATCCTGATGGTACTTTTTTTATAAGAGGTGTCAGTAATGCAGCCCTATCAATTAGAAATGGAAGAATAGTTAATGTTTATAAAATGTACGAATCAGACTCTACAAATATTGTAATAGTTAAAGTAAACAATTTATTTGTAAGTTACTTGAACATAAGTAACGTTAGTGTAAATAAGTCCGATACAATATCTAAAGGCCAAAAAATTGGAACCTTTAAAGACAAAGAACTAGCAATTCAATTGTTTGACGGTCAAAACAAATTATACAATCCCTCGCCTTATTTAAATTGTAAATGCCTCTCAACTACCCCTAGCGCGGGTTTGAGGTGAGGGTAATGTTTGCCTGCGTCAGCCACTTCGTACATACATGAGCACCCATACCCACCACCCGTGGAAGCCGAGCTGTGGTTTTAAACCTACCAACCTGCAAACAACAAGAAAAGTAAAAATTTTATTTTGCCGGATGTAATTTTGCATACCAAACCCCAACGATAAGTACCACACCAAATACCAAAAACATAGAGCCTGATATTTTATTTATAATGACAATATTTTTATCATTTAATTTATTTCTTAATCTACCTGCTAGGTTTATCTTAAAAAAATCTGCACCAATATTCATAGCAAGGCAAATAGAAAATGTAATTATTTTTTCTTGCAAAGTACTGCTAATAGATTTGGTGGCTGCAGCAAGCCACAAGGCTATAACACCAGGGTTTAGTGTGTTTA
>JAYSWO010000184.1:0-1923 GCA_043717975.1 Ferruginibacter sp.
GCTGCAGCGGAGATTTTAGCAAGGAGCTTAGCGAAGCACCTACCTCGTAAAATATAAATTTGATATTGTTTTAAATTGTTAATGATTCTCAATTAATCATAATATATTTACTTTTGTAACTATTCAGTCCCAAAGTTAGCCCTTACGTTTTCATTGTTCTAATTTTATTTTTTATTTTTCTGTGTATTGTCTGTATAGGCCGTTGTTTTAAAAAATCTTTTTTTTATGCACTTTATTATTTTGATTTGTGTAATAAAAGTTCGGTAAATATTAGGTTTTAGCTCATTGATACTTCATTTTTGCCTTTCAATTATTCCCATTGGATATTCAACTATTATTACACTCCTTACAGCAAACGATTACTGAGCAAGCCGCCATTATTGTGAAGTTGAAAGAGCGTATTAGTGTTTTAGAAAATAAAAAAAACAGTAACAATAGCCATATTGCTCCTTCTCAAGACCAAAACCGTGCAAAGAAAAATCAAAGTTTACGAGAGCCTACTGATAGAAAAGTAGGTGGGCAAAAAGGCCATGCTGGTACAACATTAGAATGTGTGCATGTAGCAGATGAGATTGTAAAGCATAGCCCTACTTTCTGTGATGGATGTAAATCGGACATTGCCAATAGTTACGAAGAGCTTGTAAGCAAGCGGCAGTTACTAGACCTGCCCATTATAGCCTTACAGTGCATAGAGCATCAAGTATATAAAAAGCAATGCAGTTGTGGGCATACAACTGTTGGTATATTCCCAAAGCATGTAGCAAGCCCTGTGCAATATGGGCCTAAAGTGGAAAGTCTAATAGGTTATTTACATGCAAGGCAATACCTACCGTATGCAAGAACTAAAGAGTTTTTAAATGATGTAATGGGTTTATCCATAAGTACAGGCGGTATCAATAATATACTGCAACGCCTTGCACTAAAGGCAGTACCAATGTATGATACCATAAAAGAAAAAATATTACAAGCCACAGCTGTAGGTGCAGATGAAACAGGTGTAAATATTAATGGCAAAAACAATTGGGCATGGACATGGCAAAACGAAAAACTTACCTACATTAAGTGTGCTGCTAGTAGAGGATTTAAAACCGTACAAGAAGTATTTAAAAATGGATTGCCCAATGCTGTATTGATACATGATAGATGGCCTTGCCACTTTCAAACAAAAGCAAAAGCACACCAAATATGCACCGCCCATTTATTAAGAGAACTCAATTACATAACCGAATTGTATAAAGATAAATGTGTATGGGCAAAAGAATTTAAAGCATTGTTGCTTGAAGCAGCTTGCCTAAAAAAAGAATTAATCACAAGGGATTACTATTACCAAAATATAAAACGGGATATACTTTTTGAAAGGCTAGACCATTGGTTAAAATATCCCATAACTGAGCTTCACATAAAATCTAAAAAGCTACAGAAAAAACTATTGGCAAAGCAGGAGTGTATTCTCTATTTTTTACTACAGTCAAATGTAACACCAGATAATAATGGTTCAGAAAGAGCAATAAGAAATATTAAGGTAAAACAGAAAATATCAGGTCAATTTAAAACACTTGAAAGTGCTAATGTATTTGCTGTTATTAGGTCTATTATTGATACCACAATCAAAAATGGAAATAACGTTTTAAATGCTTTGCATTTAATTGCTACTTTTGAGGCTGAATAGTTACAAAGTTTCTTTGTTTTTACAATATTTACTAATAAACTTGGGCTGTATAGAAAATTTACAACATTGCTTTTTATTTCTTTGCTTGGTGTTGTTTGTCCTTGAAAGAATTGAATATTTTGTCCATTACTAATCAATGCTCCTGCTTTAAGGTCAAGCCATATTAATGGAAGTTTTTTGTTTTGTGATTTTGGAAAGAGCATAAACTGTGGACTTACCATAATGCTAAAACCGTTTGGGTTTGATTTGGTAAA
>JAYSWO010000185.1:0-4849 GCA_043717975.1 Ferruginibacter sp.
CAATTTTGCTTTTGACATTATATTTATATTTTAGTCCAAAATTAATAAAAAAAACTCAATTAAAAAAATTGGATTAAAATTAAATTATAATTAGTATTATTTGTTTCTCTGCGCAATTAAGGGAATTTTGTCCGTTAAATTCTAGAGTCTTACTTAATACTTTCATATAATAAATTAAATTTTAAGAAATATTTATTTGTGCTTGATTGTCTTATTGTACAAAATTTAAGTTTAAATCATTTTCTACCTCTGTTGGGATTCCAAATTTAATTAAAATCTTCAAAGTATTTAGTTGCTTTGTTGAAGCTCGACCGTTGTTGGTGTGCAGCGCAGGTAAGCAGCCAAGCGCATCTACTACACACGCTTAGGCTATCATAAAAAACATAAAAATTTTACCTATTTTCCACCACCTCGGTTCGTATCAAAATAAACGTTTGCTAAAGTCAACAATAAAAAAATTACCAATCCAAAAACTCCTTCACCTTCGGATGTGTAAGTAATTTTAATAAAACGATTATCCAAGCTCCAATTACAAAATAAACACGCACACTAAGAATAGTATCAGCCATTGGTGTGTGCATTATTTTTTGCAAAGCGCCAAATGCTTCTATACAATAACCAATCACTAATAAGATTAACGCATGTCTTAATTTCATAAAAATAATTTATTTTACGAAAACAAATACTCCACATCCTGCTTACTCAATGCCTTCACAAAATTTGCATCATCAGCAATTAACTCTTTTGCTAATATTTTCTTACGCTCTTGCAGTTGCAAAATTTTATCTTCTATCGTATCAATACAAATCATGCGGTAGGCAAAAATATTTTTTGTTTGCCCAATACGGTGTGTACGATCTATGGCTTGCTGCTCCACGGCGGGGTTCCACCATGGGTCCACAATGTACACGTAATCTGCAGCGGTAAGGTTAAGTCCCACACCACCCGCTTTTAATGATATTAAAAACACACGGCACTCGGTGTTGTTTTGAAAATTCTGTATCGCTTTTTCTCTATCAGGTGCAGATGTGCTACCATCAAAATATTCAAACGGTATATTGTTTTCTATGAGCTTTTGTTTTATAAGCGCAAGCATGCCGAGAAACTGAGAAAATATTAACGCTTTATGGTCGCCAATGTTTTCGGTAATTTCTCTCGTAAGCTCATCTAGCTTTATAGAGTGGTTTGGAAATTTGTCTTCTTCATTTAAAATAGCCGGGCTGTCGCATATTTGGCGCAGCTTCATGAGGCCTTGCAAAATGGTGAGCTGGCTTTTGCCAATACCTTGCTGATCGATGGTGCCCAAAATTTTATCTCTATAACTGTTACGGTAAGCATCGTAAATTTTACGCTGCTCTTTTTCCATTTCGCAAAACAAAATCTGCTCTGTTTTTTCTGGTAAGTCTTTTGCCACTTGCTCTTTTGTACGACGAAGTATAAATGGATACAAGAGTTTGCGTAAATGTTCTTTTGGCTCTTGGTCGCCAAATTTATCTATCGGGTTTGCAAATTCATTTCTGAAAAACTCCATCGTACCAAGCAAGCCTGGGTTTAAGAAATTCATTTGCGCAAAAATATCAAAGGTATTATTTTGTAGTGGTGTACCGCTCATACACACACGGTTGGTAGCGTGTAACAACGAAGCCGCTTTGGTAACTTTTGATGATGGGTTTTTTATAGCCTGGCTTTCATCCAATACAATATAATCAAATTTTATTTTTAATAGCAATTGTATATCACTACGCAAAGTGCCATACGTTGTAATGATAATGTTGGCAGCTTTTAATTCTTCTACATTTCTAGAGCGTGTACTACTGTGGTGTACATGCGCCGTAAGCTCGGGCGTGAATTTTTTTATTTCGTTTTGCCAGTTGTAAATAAGTGTGGTAGGGCATACGACTAATGCAATAAGTCCCTCGTTTATTTTTTTATAATGGTCCAGCATACTTAGCGCTTGCACCGTTTTACCAAGACCCATATCATCTGCCAATATACCACCCCAGCCTACATCGTTTAAATAATTGAGCCATTGATATCCCGCTAATTGATATGGTCTAAGTATAGGCTCTAGTTGATGTGGGGCCGCTATTTCTGGTATGTGTTTATACTCACGTAAACGTTCATATTTTTCATCGAGGGCAAAACTCATTTCTTCCTCATTTCTGTTTTCATATAAATCGTCTATCACACTCATGTGAAAACGACTGAGGCGTAGTTTATCTGTACGACCATCGCCTACCTTAAACAACAACGAATATTTTTTTAGCCACTCATCTGGTAAAATACCAAGCGTACCATCTGTTAATTGTACAAACGAACGCTTGTCTGCCAATGCTTGTTTTATTTCAGCAATGCCTACCCGTTGCTCACCAAATTCTATTTCTACTTTGGCATCAAACCAATCTTGCCCACTGGTAACATGTATTTGCGTACTAGGTTTGGCGGTATTAAACCTAAAGTTTTTCAATGCTTCAAAACCAAACACTGGCACTTTCATTTCTTTCATAGCATCTACAAAAAGAAAGAACCAATTGTTGCGCAGCACATCTGCTCCCTTTAATACAAGGCTGCCGTTTTCTTGTTTTTTTATAAAGCCCGAGTGAAGATTTTCTAGCTTTTTCATAAAAGCATCTTCTTCATCTTTGTTGCGCTCTATCTGTAATATTTTATCGCCATCGGGTATAATAAGTGTTTCTTTATCGCCAGCTTTTGTTTCAAATCCTTTGTAAGAAAACACTGGTTGAAACAATAAATACTCTCCACGCTCTTGCAGCATCAATCGAATGTCTGGTTGGGAAACTTTTACAATTTTCACCAACGATTTATCAAACTCTACCTCATACTCTTTGGTAAGTGGCAGAATAACAGTTTCCATTTTTTCTGCCCAGTTCTTTTTGCTTAAAGCTATGTTGCCTTCTTTAATAAATTTTTCGGCTTGCATTACATCTTCCGTTTTTTGCCAAGTGTATAGTACATCTTCATGCAAAAAAATTAAACTGCTGGGTGATTTGTTTTCGGTAAAAGAAACAGGCTCGCCATTTATTTTTACCATGCACGAAATTTCAAAAGCCGTTTTTTTAGCTAGCACTTTAAATACTGGCGATAAAAAAGTATCGCTGCATTCTGTTTCTTTTAAATGTGCCGTTTTTAAAGATTTGGCAAATGGCAATATAAACACAAATGGATTGTGCGATTGTTCATCGAATATTTTTCGCAGTTTTGGATGTAGGTATTCTGTAATGAGCGTTTTTGTTTCATCTGGTAAATCATCGCCATCGGTATGTATAATGTTTTCCCAAATACCACTAAAAGGCGAATTGCGATTGAGGTATTTGTTTATTTCGGGTTCTTGTAATTTTCTTACTTGTTGAAAAAGCATTTTATCATCTTCAGAAAAATCTTCTACATCTACAAATTTGGTAAGATCAAGTTTTTCTGTTTTGCCCAAGTACTTTTTATTGTCTTCATCTGGCTCGCCTTGTATGGCTTCTACCACAAAACCAGGATAGTTTTTCGCATTAAAATTAAATACCAAGCCAAGGCGTAAACGCTTTTTTTCTTTTACCACCACTTCTTGTACTGGCACATTTTCTATAGGCTTAAAATTGCTAACCGCCCTGTAAGATTGTACAGGTACAGTAGGCGTAGGTGCAATCACTCGTTTAATAGTTGTATCAAGTACTTTTAAAAACGGTTTTCCGTCTTTATAGGTAAACTCAAACTTGCCAGTAAGATCATCTGCAAGGCTGTAACCGTATATGCCGAGTATCTTGTTTTTTTCTTTATCCCAATTTCTAATACTATCAAAATAATCAGAACCATAGTTGTGTAGCAACTGTACAAACAACAATACCTTATGCTCACATAGCGGATGCATGGCTTCTGTACACATGCAAGAGGTATCAAAATTTCGCTCATCATTTTTTTGAATTACCAACGGGAATTTTTCTCCTTTTATAACAAGCTCTGCCTCTACCCTTTCGTCTGCAGCTTTTAAAATAGTAGCTTTTGTTGTTTGCATCAACTCTTCCGCTTCATGAAAAATAGAAGGAGATGATAACATTTTTATCATCTTTAAATCTATGTTTTTCATTTTGGCTACGGAGTGCATTTGGTTGTATTGTATAGCGCTGCTATGCAATAAGTTTTTGTCCACCATATCTTGCAAACGCAAGAGGCCAGCAGCTTCGTGGCGACAAATATCTCCAATATTATACGGACAGCTGCAGCGCAAATTCATTGCCTTGGCATCGGTATATTTTTCAATATATACTTTGTAAAATGTGCTATACACATCGTCTTTCACCCGAAAAACAATATTGCTCATCAGCTCATCATGCTCTACTAATTCTACATAGCCGAGTGCTTGAATTTTTTTTCCACGGCGAATTACATCGTCCGTACCGTTGTTGTAAACGTATTTAATTAAATGTGGTAAAGCCAAGAGTACAGTTATTTAAAAGAATTGAATAAAAAAGCTTGTTTGAAAAAACGCAAAACTCGTTTTAACAAACGCATTGTGCAAGGTACGAAGGTAAAGTGGGAGGGCAATGGAAAAATAGTGTTAATTGTGGAAAGAGAGCTAAGAGGACAAAAGAGAGAAGAAGAAAAAGAGGATTGTTGATTGAGACTGGTTCTCTTTTCTCTTTTGCCCTCTTAGTCAAATCTCTTTTACCATTCTACATGTCTTTCATATTGAAGTTAATTGTGGAAAGAGAGCTAAGAGGACAAAAGAAAGAAGGAGAAAAAGAGGATTTTTGATTGAGACACGCTCTTTTTTTCTCTTTTGTCCTCTTAGCCAAATCTCTTTTACCATTCTACATGTCTTTCATATTGAAGTTAATTGTGG
>JAYSWO010000186.1:0-12307 GCA_043717975.1 Ferruginibacter sp.
GTCTTCTATTTCCCAAATTTTATTGGCTATACGGCTAATAAAATAACGATCGTGACTTACCAAAATAATTGTGCCTTCGTATTTGTTTAAAGCTTCTACCAATAAGTCAACCGAGTGAATATCTAAGTGATTGGTAGGCTCATCCAACATTAAGAAATTGGCTTTGCTAGCAATGGTTTTTGCCAATGCTACACGTGCTTTTTCACCACCACTCAATACCTTTATTTTTTTCTCTACTGCATCACCACTAAATAAAAACGACCCTAGTAAACTACGAAGCTCCAAGTCATTTTTACCACTTCTTGCTTCTTGCATTTCTTCTATTAAATCATTGTTTGGGTTCAATACTTCTAACTGATGCTGCGCATAAAATGATTCTTCTACATTATGACCCCACTCACGGTCGCCTTCAAATTGTTCTGTACCTACCACAATTCTAAGTAAGGTAGACTTACCTTTTCCATTAGCACCAATCAAAGCAATTTTATCGCCTCTATCTATTTCTGCACTGGTATTTTCTAATATTTTTAAATCGCCAAAACTTTTGCTTATATTTTTGAGGCCTGTTACTACTTTACCAGGTGTTTTGTTTAGCACAAAATTTATTTTCATATTGGGACGCTCAATGTTTACATCCTCTATTCTTTCTATTTTATCTAAACGCTTTACGATACTTTGTGCTGCTGCGGCTTTACTTGCTTTTGCTTTAAAACGCTCCACAAATCTTTCTTGCTGGCGTATATAATCTTGCTGGTTATCAAATGCCTTTTTCTGCATGTCTATACGGATTTCTTTTTCCTCCATATAGTAAGAGTAGTTACCCGTATAAAAATGCAACTCTCGCTGGTACAACTCTACAATTTTGTTTACCATTCTATCTAAGAAAAAACGATCATGGCTTACAATCACTACTGCGCCCGGATAATTTGATAAATATTTTTCCAACCACTCTATACTTGGAAGATCCAAATGGTTCGTAGGCTCATCCAGTAACAATACATCTGGGTTCATCAAAATCATTTTTGATAACAACACCCGCATGCGCCAACCTCCACTAAACATCTCATATTTTTTGCCCAAATCTTCGTTGGCAAAACCAAGGCCTTGCAAAATCGATTCTGTTCTATGGTGAATGCTGTATCCGTCCAACACATCCATTTCGTGTAATAAATCGGCATATTTTTCGGCAAGTTTTTCATCGCCAGTTTTTTCCAATTCTGCGCCTACAATTTCCATTTCTTTTTCTATGGCTTTCACCCTTTCAAAAGCGCCCATGGCTACTTCCAAAATAGATTCATCGGTTTCAAAACCGAGCAAATCTTGGTTTAAAAAACCAATCGTAGTTTCTCTACCTTTTTCTACCGTGCCTTTGGCAGGAGAGTATTGCCCAGTAAGTACCTTAAGTAATGTAGATTTACCCGTACCATTATATCCTATAAGTCCGATACGCTCACCTGGTTGTATATGCCATGTGGCATCTTCTACAATGGTTCTTGCTCCAAATTCGAACGTAAGATTCTGTAACCCTAATAACATTTTTTGAAATTTTGTGCAAAAGTAACCAATAGTAGTTAGAAATAGGAGATAAGGGTAAAGATTGGATAGAAAACTAGCGATTAAACGTGCTCAGTTTTGCAAAATATAATAAAAAAGTAACGAGTGGTTTATATGCTGAATTGTTGCTTCATGAAAGCTTTATAATGCGCTTTATTATCAATAGGATAGATTATATATTCTTTACGGGGTAATTATATGTATGGTCTAACATTATCGGTAATCAAGTAGTGTAGGGTAAGAATCAAAAAAATCAAAAGTTATTAATCCAATTTAGCATTATTGTAATTATTAATTTGTAATTTTTTGTAAGTTTTGCTTTGCAAGAAGGCAAACAGAGAAGATAATAGCAACAGCAAAAAATCTATTCAGAAAACTTTGTAAAGTTTTTTCCATCATATCTATACAAACCTGTATTTCTAGTGCCTACCCAAATGTTTCCATTTTTATCAGCCATCATACAATGAACAAAATATTTGCCCATACCATCTTTGGTAGAAAAGTTTGTAAATGTTTTTCCATCGTAGCGCCAAATGCCATCCTTGCTTTCGTAACTATTATTGCCCTCATCTCCAGTAAACCAAATATTACCTGCTTTGTCTGGCAAAATGGAATTACCAATCCCAACCTTCTCTGTAAAATTAGTAAACGTTTTTCCATCATAAAAGAAATTCCCTTTGCTTCTACCGCCAAACCATAAGTTGCTTTTTTTATCTTTTATAATATAACGAATCCAACCATCTCCATTGGGCTTAAAACTTGTAATCGTTTTTCCATCATAACGGCAAACACCTTCCATACCTGGTGGCATTCCTGATGCAAACCATATTATTCCATTCTTTTCTTCTAATATGCAATCCACCATTTTGAGCTGTAGGTTTTGTTTGTTTATTACCTCATCGTTTTGTAAAAAATGGGTAAATAATTTTTCTTTGTAAAAATAAACGCCTTCGCTTGTACCAAACCATATTCTTCCATTTCTATCTTGCATCATACTCCATACATCATTTTTTAATATGCTGTTATTGTTGGATGCTTTCTTGAAAAGTAAATTATCAAGATTTGCATTAATGAAAATAGTTGAAAACGCTTTTCCCTGCCCCACTTTATCATTCAGGCGTGCATCATATCGACAAAGCCCTTTATTTGTGCCTATCCAAATGTAGCCTTCCTTATCTTCTAGCATAGACCAAACCGTATTGCTGTTTAAACCATCTGCTACTGTAAATTGTGTAAATGTTTTTCCATCATACCTGTAAACGCCTTCGCCTGTAGTACCAAACCAAATATTTCCTGCTTTATCTTGCAAACCACAGTGTACATTATCTGATAGGTTTGAGCCTTGTGTCTTTATTAGTTTTGCGGTTTGGTTTTTGTTTGTGGTTTGCTTATCAATTTTGTCATTTGGAGCGTTAGTTTTTATTTGTCCATTGCAAGCAGTTATAAAAATGAATATGGTAAGTAAAGAGAAAGTATGTATTTGCAGTAAATATTTTTTCATAATTAAAAGTTCAATTTCATGCTGTGACTTTATGCTTTGCGTTAATTCAAATTTACTACAAACTTTCCATAGTATCTTATTGCGTTCGTGAAGGACTCTCTATTGGTATACAGTATGGCTTAAGTGCGGAATGGTATATGTGCCTTGAATAAAGTTTATTATACTTTGCCGTAGCACTGGTACCGCCTTATGCGGTAGAAAACAAATGCACAAAGGCTTCGCATCATTTATGCACTAATGTGTACATCTGCGCCATTAGCGGCGGCTGTATGATGCCGCAACCGAATAAGGGAAGCGCTTTACTTAGACCAACAAGGGCAAAGAAGTATTTTTTCTATTTTACTTATTCGTTTTGATACGAAAATATTTGAGCAATGTATAATCGTATTTGTTTAAGTTTGCCTTAGATAAAAATAACTAGAAAAATACCTAAATGGATAAATACAATTTACTTAGTGTTATCGGAACCTTCTCTGTTTTTGTATCTTTACTATTGGCATTTTTTTTATTCACTGTAAAAACAAATAATAAACTTGGTAATAGAATACTAGCTTTTCATTTTGTATTAATAGCAATAGACCTAAGTGGTTTTTTTATTTACAAATACATTAATCAATTTTCAAATGTAGAAATTTTTCGTTGGACACTCTCATTCTTGGGTATGCCATTGTTCTATTTATACAGCCTTTCTGTTTGTTTTACCAATTTTAAATTAAAGTCAAAGCATCTAGTACACATTATTCCTTTCATCTTCATTAATTTGATTTTTATTCCACGGTTTTATGCTGGCAATGTTTCAGAAAAAATTCAGCTAATACAAAATTTATCTAATACCTCCGAAAGATTATTCATGCACTTTGTTGGCGAAGCACAATTTGTATTTTACATCATTACTATTTTGATAATTCTAAAAAAATACAAAAAAATATACCAAGAAAATTATGCCAACTCTAGTACAGTAACTTATAAATGGTTGTTTCAGGTAACAGTTGTTTTTATTACTGCACACAGTTTTGTAATTGTAAAAGAGCTCTTGCAATACACAGCATATAAAGATGCTTTTGTATGGGCAAATGTAGTAGTGGGCTGTGTTGCATTGTCTGTATTGTGTTGGTTGGTACTAAAAGCTTTATATCAACCCGAGCTTTTTAGAGGAGTAGATTCTACCTTGCCATTGGTAAAAGAGATGATGCCACTAGAACAAGAAATAGACACAGCAATAGAAACAGATAACGATAAAGAAACACAAATCATATCTACAAAAATAGCCGACTTGCAAAAATACATGCAGGCTGAAGAACCTTTTTTGGAAGCATCGCTTACCATACAAGAGCTGGCAAATAAAATTAATATGCCTGTCCGTGATTTATCAATTTTAATTAATCACAACATCGGGCAGCATTTTTTCGATTTTGTAAATGCCTACCGAATACAAAAAGCGATGGTTATTTTAAAAGACCCTGCTAAAAAAGACCACACCGTGCAAGAAATATTCTATGAAGTGGGATTCAATTCAAAATCTTCTTTTAATACCGCTTTTAAAAAACATACCAAACGAACGCCTACAGAGTACAAAAACGATTCATCATCAACTAGTTAAAAAAAGTAATACTAATTAATTATAAAGTCGAACCTATTTCTTATAAAGAATTTGGTTCGACTTTTTTTTATCGTTCTATTTGAAATGAAGGGCAAGTCATATTTGCTTCATTATTATAAAAGCAAATAAAAAATAGTTTATGAAAAAAACAACTCTACTTATCTTATTACTTATACCAATGTTTTGCCTGTCACAAACTACCATAACCATACAAGGGAATGTGCAAGATGCAGGTACTCCTTTAGCTTGGGGGAATGTGGTTTTATCTTCCCTAGAAGGAAAATATGTTATAGGCAGTACAACAAAAACGGATGGCAATTTTCAACTAAAAACACAAACAGGTCTTTATAAGTTAACCATAACAGCCATTGGTTTTATGATTTGGGAAAAAGATATTGCTTTATATGCCGATACTATTCTTGGGCAAATAATACTTATGAGAAATGCAACGGCATTAAATGAAGTAATCGTAAAATCTAATAGTAAAATGATAGAACAAAAAATAGACCGAATGGTATATCATGTAGAAAAAAATATAGCACTTGTAGGTGGCGATGCACTCAATGCTATACGAACAGCACCAGGTGTAATAGTACAGAACAATTCCATTAGTATTTTGGGAAAGGGTGTTACAAGGGTAATGGTAGATGGTCGCATGGTGGAACTAAGTGGCGAAGAACTTAATAACTTTTTAAAATCTATAGCCGCAAACGATATTAAAAATATTGAAGTAATAAGCAACCCTTCTGCAAAGTACGATGCCAATGGCAGCGGTGGACTCATCAACATAAACTTGAAAAAAGGTACACGCAATGCTTGGAGAAATAGCAGCAGCCTTTCTTACGATCAAAATACATATAGTGCTATTGCATTACGAAATCATTTTTTTTACAACAAAAATAAATTCCGATTTTCAGTTTCTGCCAATACAAAACTAGGCAATAGTTTAGGCAAAGAAACCTTAGATATTTTTTACCCAACTGGGTTGTGGCAGCTTGGTACCAACTCTAAAATAAAAGAAAACAATGTAGCAGCAAGGCTAGGATTGGATTATGATGTTAGCAAAAAAACCAATATTGGATTTCAATATATGGGCGAAAAATCTAACTCTGGTTTTAGTTATGTAAACGATATAAGTATAAACAATCCTAATAGCCTTCAATCTAAATTAATAAACGATGGCAATAACAACCAACCCACGAGCAGCCATGGTTATAATGTGCACTTGGTTTCTAAACTAGATTCGTTAGATAGAAAAATTTCTGTTGATCTTGATTATTTTCGTTTTATGACAACTGTGGATAATGATTTTGTAGCTAAAAAGTTTTTACCTGATATGAGTTTTATAAATATTGAACAAGCCGCAAGAAATATTTCTAGCCAAGCTATACAAAATATGAGTATAAAAGTAGACATAGAGCATCCTTTACAATTTGCTAACCTAACTTATGGAGTAAAGCTAAGTTTTACAAACAGCAATAGTGATGTACAATACTACAATACCATTACAGGCTTACCTGTAGCGGATCTTCAATTATTCAATACTTTTCAATACAAAGAAAATAACCAAGCACTTTTTATAAATGCTGACAAGACTTTTAAAAAACAACTAAGCCTACAGGTAGGCTTGCGTGCAGAGTACACCCAAACTAAGGGCTATACAAATACAGCATATCAACAAACAAACAACGATTATCTAAAAATTTTTCCCAGCATATTTGTGTCCTATCAAGTAAACGATAGCAACTTATTTAACATTAGCTATGGTAAGCGAATAAATAGACCAAGCTTTGCATTATTAAATCCCTTTAGAGCGTACATCAATAGTAACAGCTACTCTGAAGGCAATCCATTTTTGCAGCCTTCGTATGCCAACAATATTGAGCTTAGCCATACTTATAAAGAAAAATGGAGAACCAATGTTTTTTTAAATTTTACCACAGATGGCTTTGGCGTAATATTTACCTCCAATCCTGCTACTAATACACAGCGTGTAAGCAGGGAGAATTATTACAGAGAATATTATTATGGAATAGGTGAAACCGATACTGCAACTATTACCAAACAATGGCAAAGCCAAACTATGTTATACTTGCTAGGCGCAAAAACAAATTTTACCAATAGCATACAATCTAAGCCTAGTAATAGCCCACAAATATATTTTGCAACCAACCATAGTTTTACCTTAGGTAATACTAGTAAGTTGGCAGTAGATTTTTTTTATAGCTCAGCATACAAACGTGGCTTATACAAAATTGGTTATATGGCAGGGTTAAACCTTGCCCTAAGACAAGATTTACTTCAAAACAAAATACAGTTTACCCTTTTGGTAAATGATGTTTTTAATACAGCATATTTAAAAGAGTATACCTCCATTGTAAATGGTATAAACCAATCGTATAGCGAAAATAACAGTAGCCGATTTATACGTGCAAGCTTTAGTTATAGTTTTGGCAAAAAAAAAATAAAAGTACAGCCTAGAGACTTTGGTAACGAAGACGAAAAAGGTAGGGCGCTTGGCAAATGAGTCGCAATAATGCTACTACTCTGGTGCATATTTGCAGCATGGTTAAAGTGCGAAAGTGTATATGTGACTTATATAAAGTTTTTTATAATTTGTATAGCCCTCACATTTTCTCTGTACCATGGAGTGCATTTCAGCAATTATGTGTAATCAAGTTAATATTTATCAAGCTCACCTTGCTTAATACTTTGCAAAAACATACCACAATATGGCGACATATTGTATTCAAAAATTCCATTTGAAAGATGTAAATAAATAGAAGAACAATGAGCATTTGTACTAAATCCTAAGAATGCATTTTTTAGTGTATCTGAAAAAAAGGTCATTGTGCCATTATAATATTTACAATTTTTACTATCGGTACTTTGTTGTATTAAATCTTTAAGTTGGCTAATATCAGAAGGGTGAGTAATAATTTTTATAACAGCTGGTTCATTATAGTATATGTTTTCACCGAACTTTACTACAACTCTATTGCTATTTGAAATCAACTCATCGAATTTACTTAGAAGGGTACTATTATTCTTGCATGATAAAAAGATTAATAATAAAAAAATAAATAATAGTAGGTTTTTCATTTTTTACTATTTATTGCAAGCGTAACAATACCTGAGCCAAACAAAATCGCACCGGCAACAAATGGAAAACCTGCCCCTACCAAATCTTCCATGTGAGCAGACCATAGAAAACGATAGCAAAACAACATGCCAAATAGCCCTGCAATAATGGCAACAAAGGCTAAACGGTTTATATTCTTATTCATAGATTCATTGGTCATAATTATTTTATTTTACTTTTTTATTTGATAATAATGTTTAATACAATATCATTGGTTGTTAAACAATTATTTAATTATTTTCCTTATACCTTTTGAAGATTTTTTAGAAACAGAGAAATGGCTAATTGAAGGCATACCAATAGACTGAATAATTTTCAACCTAATTTTTTCTGCAGTAATCTCGCTTGGAAGTTGTATTATTTTGCAAGCACCAATTAAATCACCTGTAAAAAATGTATCCCATCTTTCATTCAAAAAAGATTGTAGTTCATATTCTTTAATTTTAAAAATACGAATTTTAGAAAAATTATCGCCTAAATCCTTCATCGTTGGGTTTTCAAATAAAACAATACGATCAAACGTAATTTTCTTTTCAAATTCCATTTCTATGTCTGCAATAGAATCGTTGGCGGTCCAATAGGTTTCTAAGCTAAAATCATTTGCTTTATTGGCAGTAAATTCTTTAGATTCGCTGCTAGCAGTTATTTTTTGATTAAAGCTTACATTAATAGGGCCTGATGGTAATTTGTTTTTCCCGCCCCTTATACCTAATCTATCGGCTAGTTCAAAAATTCTATTTTTCTCATGTGTTCTAATTTTTCCAGTAGTATCTGGAGGTACATTAATAATCATCGTATTGTTGTTAGCTGTACCCCAGTAAAAAAACTCTTCTAATTCGTCTAGAGGTCTTGCAGCTAGTATTTTTTTCTTTTGAAACCAGTTCCATCTATCTGATAAGCATATCGTATGTTCAAAAGAAAGATAATAAAGTTGATCATTGTATGTATAATATTTCGGGTCATCCCATCGGGCTAAATCAGGGTCTTTGATTCTAAAGTCTATTGGAAAATAGCGAATAGGGTCGCCGTTTTGGTAGTTTTTTGGATCTATACGAATGCTTTTTGAGCCCGCTTTCACTATCCCAATAGAATGATTTACTGTAATCAAACAATTGGGTTGTTTTTTCTTTACAGCGTCATATATTTCTTGCAAATGCCAGGCACTTTCTGTTTTGTCCCAGCCACCATCAAACCAAAGTTCATAAATGGGACCATAATTAGACATTAGCTCTGCTAGCTGATTTTTCATAAAATCTTTGTAGGTCAATTCATTCTTGTAAGATGGTTCATGTCTATCCCATAAAGAGTAATAAAGACCCAATTTTACGCCATATTTTTTACATGCTTTGGCTACGCTTTCTACTACATCTTTTTTTACAGGAGATGATGCCACATCGTAATTGGTATATTTGCTATCCCAAAGACAAAATCCGTCGTGGTGCTTGGTAACTAAAATAACGTATCTAAAACCTGCTTCTTTGGCAACTTTTATCCACTGATCACAATCTAAATCTGTAGGGTTGTAGGACGATACTTGTAAATTTCCTTTAGACCATTCGGTTTCATTAAATGTATTTATTCCAAAATGGATAAACATTCCATAACCTCTTTCTATTTGGTCTAATTGTGAAGAAGATAATTTGTTGTTTGTATTTTGTGAAAAAACACAAAGACTTACAAGCAATTTTACCAACGTAATTCTAAATTTCATACCAATAATTTTTATTAAATTTAAATGTAAAATAGAACTATAAAAATTGAAAATTTATTTTATTAAATATTTTCGTATTAAGTCGCTCTCCAGTTACAACCCTGGCGCATATATGCAGCATAGCTAAAGTGAGGAAGGGTATAGGTGACTTGGTAAATTTATTATAGTTTGCCGTGCGACTCGTACCGCTTCATTCGGTAGAAAACCTACACACAAAGGCTTCGCATCATTTCTACACTAGTGCGGGGCATATATGCAAATTGGCTCAAGTGCGGAAGGGTATATATGCCTAACAGAAAAGTTATTAAAATTTGTCTTACAACTTGTGCCTTCTCATGTGGTAGAAAGCCAACACACAAAAGCCACGCATCATTTCTAGGGTTGGGTAAATTATAAAAGAGGTAGGTTTCAAAATAAGAAACTACCTCTTTTATATTTGGAAAACTTTATTTAATGAACCTTTAGTCACTTCAATTTGCCACATTTTATTTTTTAAAAGCTAGTAATTTTTATACATTAACAAAGCAACATTTATGGCAATGTTACAAGACCGTAATTACCACCAAACTGCCTGCACCAAACCATTACATATGGATATGAGGTAATCGTAACAGCTTGCCCAGCTGAATTCGTAGCAGGCACATTCCAAGATTGAGCACCAGACCTTTGCGTTAGTGTAGCTACCTCCACGGCATTGGCTATACTATTTGTAGCATTCGTTAAATAAATTCTAAGGTCGGGGGCACCTGTGCTTACTGAAAAATTTGCCGTTGTTTGTAATTTTAACAGACCATTTTCTATTTTCAATTTTGCTGTGCCTGCACTTCCAAAAACACCATTAAAATTGCCTGATCGAATTACTTGCACCATTAAAGGTGCACTTGATATAGCTGCAGAACTAGCCGTTATATTTGCGGTACCATAGCCTGCACCAGATATTGTACCAGCAGCATTTACCGAAACTAATGACATATTGCTACTAGCCCAAGTAAAATTTATACCACTAATAGGGTTACCAGAGGCATTTAACCCGGTGGCTAATACTGTTGCTGTTTGGTTTAAATTTACTTCTAAAATATTTGCAGGATTTAAAGATATACTAGCTAGCATCGTATTTGGCGTTACCGTAACTGTTGCTGTAGATGAAAATGTACTTACCATTGCCTTAATAGTAGTTTGACCAGCACTTAGAGCGCTTATCATACCCGCTTGATTAATAGTAACGATAGCAGTGTTATTACTTGACCATACCAGACCTGAAGGTACAGGTGCTATTGTGCCTGCTGCATTAAAATATACAACGGTAAAATTTGCCGTATTTCCTTGCATTAAAGATATAGTACCAGGGTTAATTTCTATTCTTTCTTGCGACGGCGCAGTTACAGTTACAGTTGCAGAGGCAATTGTAGTAGGATTTAAGGTAGCTGTTATAATGGCTACTCCTGCAGCCACACCATTAATAATTCCTTGTTGGCTTACACCAGCAATGGCAGCATTACTGGTACTCCATACTACGCCAGAAGGTACTGGACCTGGCTGTCCCTGATTATTTGTGTAAGTTAACGTATAAGTAATATTACCACCCACTGCAACGGTATTTGTAGCAGCAGTTATCATTAATTGCTCGGGTACCGTAGTAGGGGTTACGGTAATAAGTGCAGATGCAGAAATGTTATTGTAGCTTAATTTTATGGAGGTTTGACCGGCTCCTACACCCGTAATTATTCCTTGTGCATTTACAGTTGCGATGGCATTATTTAAACTACTCCATACAGCACTTGCAGGTAATGGCGCTTCAACGCCTACATTATTAAAAAATTTTACCGTTAGTGTTCTGGTGGCCCCAATCATCATTACTGAAGAAGTTGGGGTAAGTTCCAAAAGCTCAGGTACAGTTGCTAAGGGTGTTTCGGGTGCAACATCAGGTTTTTTGCAACCCATAAAAAATATGCCCAAGAGCATAGCGATAGCCAATTTTCTCATGATTTTTTATTTTATGTTAACAATTACAAAAAAAAAGGTTGGTTCGTTTTGTGAGTTTAAATAAAGTGCTTAATTCAAAAAAATGCACGTGCTTGCGTAATAAACGGGCTTAAATTTTATGAAGTAATAAGTTATTGTGTAGAAGAGCACGCTGGCGCATATTTGCAGCATGACTGTTGTGCGGAAGGGTATAGGTGCCTTGAATATAGTTTATTATAATTTGCGTTACAACTTCTACCTATATCTATTTCATGCTTTTATACAAACAACCTCCAAATTCTTAAAAAAACGATTGTAATTGCGATTAAACTTAAAAATAGTGTAATGAGTTTCTTAAATTTTGTTTCCGGCTTATTTATTGAAAAAATAACAAACAATAATGCAAGAACTCCTAAAATAGCCACGTAGTATTGATATCCGAATAAGAACATTTCTTGCAAACCAAATAATGCTTTGGTTTTTCCGCTTGCATGTATATAGTTATTTGCTATTTTCCCATTTATAACTAAAGTGACAATAATTGAGATTATGCTAAGGCAAGTTGAGATATCTAAAAGTTTATACTTCTTTTTTTGTTTAATCATTTATTAAATTATGAAAGGTTAGTTTTCTCCTTCTTAATATTTCAAATTTACCATAAACGTTCCATACTATTTTACTGCTTAATGGTGCAGCGCATCGAAACCTTTGTAACCTTTAAACCCTTAAGAGGTACACAGGTGCAGCGCACCGAAATCTTTCTCCAAAATATAAAAATTACAAATGAATATTACGGTGCGCTGCACCTTGTAAACTTTATGCTGCATGGTAGCTACA
>JAYSWO010000187.1:0-1914 GCA_043717975.1 Ferruginibacter sp.
TTAACTAACGAGCAATTAATTAAAGAGGAATATTTAGGCATACGTCCGGCACCGGGTTATCCGGCTTGCCCCGATCATACAGAAAAACATAAATTGTTTGAATTACTTGGCGGCAAAGAAGCTACCGGTATTGAGCTTACCGAGTCATTGGCAATGTATCCGGCGTCATCAGTTAGTGGTTGGTATTTTGCCAACCCCGAAAGTAAATATTTTGGTGTGGGTAAAATTGAACCCGATCAACTAAAAGATTATGCCGAAAGAAAAGGGATGAGTTTGGATGAAGCAACAAGATGGTTGCGGCCGATACTGGAGTAAAATTTATCTTGATTTAACCACCATTGTATCAGTCCAGCTATCGTGCCAGGTAAGTGTGTTAAACCCGCTAAATACTTCAAAAGGAACACAACGTGACAAAGACCTTAACAAAGCATTTTTAAGGGTAAGTTCTTGTCCATCCTGGCGAATAGCTCGTGTTCCGGTAATAATTTTACCTAATGTATAACCTTTAAATAATTTTTAGCAAAGAGTATAATAGACGATATAATTTAGATACCCAATCATAAAAGATAATAAAAATATCCCACTACTCATTGCACCATCGTTTTCAATATTGCTAATAAATTCTGGTGCAATTAATCCTAACATAGTTCCAATAGCTATTCCAGTTAAGTAGCTTAACCCAAAACGCATTAATAAATTATCTATCAACCAATTTGCAA
Source organism: Ferruginibacter sp. (assembly GCA_043717975.1). Lineage (GTDB taxonomy): Bacteria > Bacteroidota > Bacteroidia > Chitinophagales > Chitinophagaceae > Ferruginibacter. The sequence goes on from JAYSWO010000187.1 coordinate 720, forward strand.
AGGGTTGCCATTGAGTAGCATAAACATAGCTATTGAGGTCATAAGACTCCTCTGCTAACAAATCTTGTTGTACAGAGTTATTGGTAAGCTCATTATTATTTTCCATTATAGATTTTTATTTTACAAGTATAGTTAAAATAATCAAGAATACTTTTTTCTATTGGTATTACGTTATTGCATTTCATTTAAATGCAACTGATTAATAATACTCAGTACAAGAAGAATTGTGAAAAAATATTTTTTACTTCTTCTCTGTCATCAGTATCAAAACCACTTGGCTCCAATAAATCTTCGTTAATAGCAATAGCCACATAACAGCGGCCTGCTACAAAAGAAATAGCAATATCCCTATCGACCTGTTGCTTAAATTTTACAAATCTCTCCGTCATAGCTTTTGTAAGAATAGAACCTGCCTCAGAAGGATTGGTGCTGTAAACAGAAAAATTATTTTCAAAGTCAGCACTTGCGCATTCCAATTTAATTTTATGTACAGTAGGTAACTTCATTAAACGGTAACGTTCGTCTGCAATACTTCCACCGGTCTGCTCGTGGCCACTAGCCCAAACATAAGTAGCAGAAGAAATAAAAGTATTTATCTCCCCAACAAAAAACAATCCTTTAAAAATAGTCCGTAATAAATTTCTTGAACCTGATTCGTATTGAGTAAGTAATTCAGAACAGCGAAAAGGTACATTCTTATAAATACCTTCCATGTAATCGTCTCCATCATACCAGTCAAAATTTTTTCTAAAAAGGCCACTGTGTTTGTAGTCTTCTTTTGCAATTACTTCATCTGGTTTATAAATAATGCCCGGATGCAGGTAAGAAATGATTTCACGGATAATTGTTTCTTTAAAATCACTGGTGTACTTATCTTTTCTACTAGAATAAAAATATACGCTTACCACTATTGCAACAATAAAAAAAGCTATAGCAGCACCGCTGTATTGCTCAATGTATCCAATTTGGTAAGCTGCAAATGTAACTACGGCCAAAAATGCAGTTACAGGTGCTATAATTCCCCAATTGCCTGCAGCTCCTGCTTCAGCTTTTAAATTAGTAATTAAAGGTTGCAGCTTAATAGTATAAAAATCTTCAAAATCTTTTATCTCGTCCATAAATATTTAATGAATTTATTTCTTTTTTGTAACTATGCACAATCAAGTTTTAAAACTCATTCCCATGCGTATCATCT
>JAYSWO010000188.1:0-4824 GCA_043717975.1 Ferruginibacter sp.
AATTTTTTTGTAATGGCAATATAGGCTACTTCTCCAATTGGCAATTCTCCGCAACCTTTTATCACAACACGTGCATCATTGTATGCTGTTGTGTCTATGGCTTCAATATTGCGCAGCAACCTATTTTCTTTTGCATATGCTTCTGTACCAAAAATAATTTCTGTAGCTATTGGTTGCAACAAACTTGCTACGAGCATATACGCCCACATGGGTATCACCGCATCTGCGCTACAGGTAAGGGCTACGCTTTTGTTTTCGTAAACGGAAGTATCCAATGTTTTGAGCGCTTCTCTAAAATCTTTTTCTTTTAATATCAAGCCCATAAAAAGATGGTCCTTCATATCAAAAACAACCACTTCATCTTTTGGATAATAATCTTCTAGATTTAAAGTAATGATTCCGCTTTCTGCAACTTTATTTACGAATGTATCTGCCATGGGACAAAATTAGTATTTTTTAAAATGGGGTGGTTGTGGGATTGGGAAAATTAAAGCAAAAGGAATTTATTGATTTTCTTAGCTTCTATGAGTATTCGTTTTCTGAACAAAGAAGATTATTGTGCCGAATTGTTTGCTTATGGATTACGGTTCACTATCAGTTCCTGTCATAAAAAGATATTAACTACCAATAAAATAGAGTATTTTCAACAAATAATTATTTTGTAAATAAAAAAATAAATTGTGTAAAATAATCTTCGTAGGTGTTCTTCTGTTATTTTTTAATAATTTGTATTCTCAAAATGTTGAAATTAAAGGGAGAGTAACAGATAGTAAAACCAAAACCCCTCTTAAATCAATATCTGTTCAAATTGGAAAAAGCGGTGTTCAAACAGATTCAAATGGGTTATTTAAAATCTCTATTGATAAGTTAATTCTTAAGGAAAACGATATTTATATAACATCCATCGGCTACAAGAAGCAAATTATAAGATACAATGCTAACAAATTTTTAAATATTGAACTTGAATCAGAAAACACAAGTCTTGATGAAGTAATAATAAGTTCAAACGCAGAGAATCTTATAAAAAAAGCAATTTCCAATATTCCAAAGAATTTTTCACAAAATAAATTTATTTTAAATGGAATACTTAGAATTTACCGAACGGAAATAGACTCGCCAAAATGCTATAAATATTTTAAAAGCGATGCGGTGTTAAAAGTACTATACCCTCCATATACTAGTGATTCAAAAAAACCACAGGTTTCAGTGGTACAGAATAAAACGATATTCTTAGAACCTTATCAAGCAGATTATGACCAAAATACTTGGGTAAATGGCTACCAGGTAAATGATTTTGTAAATAAGAAAGAAACTTTTATTGATATTGAAAATCTACAAAATTTTAAATACATTAATAGGGGTAAGACTACTTACCATTCACATAAAGTTTGGGTAATAGCGTTCAACTCAAAACGTAAAAATTATTGTGATGGAATTATGTATATTGATACGGCTAGTTATGCTTTTATTTATGCAAATTTTACCTATTACAATGTACGTAGGTTGTTTTTTAAAACAATTGAAAAATCGAATTCAATAGTGAGTTATGAAAACATTGGAACAAAGTGGTATTTAAATACATTCAATAAAAAAACAAGCTATTTTTCCAAGAAAGCTAAATTAGAAGCTAATAATGATTTTATAGCAACAAGTGTTGATACTGTAAATAATTTTACTGAGCTAGATAAAAAAAAATTAGTACATAATTTAGATGAAGATTTAAAAGTATTAAGACCAACAAGCGATTCTAATTGGATTATTTATTATACAATTTTTGCAAAAGCACAATCAGAAAATAGAATAACTTTTAAGCCACTTCCCGCAAGTAAGAATTTGCAAGTAAAAAAAGAAAAGGTAATAATAGACGAAGACGATATCCCTTTCAACAAAAGGATGAGTTTTTTGAATGAAACAAAATTAAAATTATCATTCTCACTTGAAACAATAAATATCAAATCTAATTCTTACTCAAAAGGTGCATTAGGTGGAGGCTTCGGCATCAGTTTCAAAATAGCAAATAATGTTTATGCTAAAATGGCAACTACCTTTAATTTTAGGGATAACAATAAAATACTAACTACTTCCGAAGGACTTTTAATTAACTATTCAATAAATCTGAAAAGTACACTTCATCCACTTTATATAAAACCATTTATAGGATATACATTTGTACAACTGGCAGACGAGGAGGATTATGTATTACATGCAAATGAAATTACGCTTGGTATTGGAATTTCATACCCAATTATTCCAAAGATTTCTCCTTTTATAAATTTTGCTTATAATAAACTAACAAAAACAAAAGGAAAGCTGGAAAATTATTATTTCACTCCTTCAACAATTTCTATAGGTTTTGACTTTTCTTTTTAATATTTATAAAAATCAATACATTTCTAAAAAGAGCAGGCTATGTACGTTTACTTGTGAAAATTAATTTATTATATTGAGGGCACTTATTCCCTACTTCTATCAGTAGCTAATATCTACTTAATATCAGTTAACCAAAAAATTATTTTCTTTGGCAAATTCTTTTAGCAGTTTACTTTGCTCTTCTTTAATTTTTGATCTATTTTCGAAGTCTGTTTTAACTGTTGTGCTTGTTGAAAAGCTTGCGCAAAGGTAATTACGGGCTGTTGTGCAATAATCTGTTTGCCCCTCAATGCCGATTCCGCTAACGATATTTTGTAGTTTTCCTCTTGTTTCATTATCGTACATATTTAGAGTAGAAAAGTAAGTAAAATTCTTATCTTGTACCTACCATCTAAAAGTCTACCGTCTATTACACTATCATCAACTTCGCATAATTCAACATTATTTTCTTCTCTCCATTTGTTTCAAAGTTTATCGTAGCAATAGGATTGTGTGCAGCCCCTTCCATTTTTGCAATTACACCAAAGCCAAATTTTTGGTGTTCTACTTTTTGCCCTTCGGCTAAGTCGGATGTATTGCTTGCTACAAAATTATCTGAAATGGTATGCTCTTTTGTTTGTGGCCTTGCAGGTGTAGCGTACGCAGGTTTTGCAGATTCTTTTTTTGCAAACATACTACCTTGGCTACCGCCCGTGTTTTCAAAGCCTCTGCCCATACGCTCAAATGCGCTACCACGGTTGCCTGTGCTCGATGCATTGTTTCTTGCAGCAGCCCCTGCATAACTTTTATCTAAATTTTCTTCGGGCATTTCATCTATAAAACGGCTTGGCTCGTTTTGTTGCAATTGTCCAAAACGATACCGGGCATTGCTATAACTCAAATACAATTTCGCTTTAGCCCTTGTAATGGCCACATAAAATAAACGGCGCTCTTCTTCCAATTCTTCTCTGCTGTTTATTGCCATGGCATTGGGAAAAAGTGTTTCTTCCAAACCACCTACAAACACTACCGGAAACTCTAAACCCTTTGCCGCATGTATCGTCATTAGTTTTACCACATCTTGGTTTTTATCATCGCCTTGGTCGGCATCGGTAAGCAATACAATTTCTTGCAAATATCCACCCAAGCTTTTATCGCCCACTTCACCATCCTCTTCATTCATGGGCGTTTCGGTAAATTCTTTTATTGAATTCAACAACTCTTGCACGTTCTCATATCTTGCTAAACCTTCGGTGGTTTTATCATTAAACAATTCTTTTACCAAACCACAATTTTTACCAACTAAAAACGCCAAGTCATATGCATTCTTTTTAGGCATTTCGCTTTGAAACATTTTTATCATTGTTACAAAGTTGTCTATGGCTTCCAGTGTTCCACTTTTAAAACCATACATGGCGGCGTTGCATGCTACATCCCACATACTTAGGTTTTGCTCATTGGCAAACAACACCATTTTATCTATCGTCGTTTTTCCAATGGCTCGTACAGGATAATTAATAATGCGCTTCAGCGCTTCTTCATCTCTTGGGTTTACCACCACTCGTAAATAACTCAACAAATCTTTTACTTCTTTGCGTTGGTAAAAACTTACACCTCCGTATATGCGATATGCAATACCCATGCGCCTTAACGATTCTTCAAAACTTCTACTCTGTGCATTGGTTCTATATAAAATAGCAAAGTCTTGGTTAAAATAATGATTGCGCAATTTATTTTCTTGAATAGCATCTGCCACCATTTTGCCCTCGTCGTTATCCGTCATGGTACGTACGAGTTTAATTTTTTCGCCTTGGTCGTTATTGGTAAATAAGCTTTTTTCTATTTGCCCTTTGTTGTTGCCAATTATTTCGTTGGCCACACTCAATATATTTTTTGTGCTTCTATAATTTTGCTCCAGCTTCACCACTTTCACATCGTCATAATCTTTTTCAAACTGCAAAATATTTTCTATCGTAGCTCCTCTAAAACTATAAATACTTTGTGCATCGTCTCCCACCACACATACGTTTTCGTGCATAGCGCCTAGGAGTTTTACAATTTCATACTGTGCGGTGTTGGTATCTTGATACTCATCTATCATGAGATACTTAAATTTCTTTTGATACTTACTTAAACTTGCAGGTACATTTTTTAAAAGTATATAAAACTTAAACAACAAATCGTCAAAATCCATGGCGCCGTTTTTGTAACAGCGCTTGGCATACGCATCATAAATTTGTCCAATCATGGGGCGGTTGGCTCGAGCATCTTCTTGCTGTAAGGCATAATCATTTGCATATTCCGCAGGACCTACCAATCCATTTTTTGCAGAAGAAATTCTGTTGTACACCACATTTGCTTTGTACTGCTTATCATCCAAATCCATTTCTTTGATAACCGTTTTTACCACGCTCTTTGCATCGTCGGTATCGTAAATGGTAAAATTGCTTGGGTAGCCAATATTGGGTGCTTCGC
>JAYSWO010000189.1:0-12245 GCA_043717975.1 Ferruginibacter sp.
ACTACCTGTTCCTCCTGTTGGAGTACCGTACCACAATAAATTTGTACCCGTTGCTATTAATGGAGTAGCCGTTGTATTTTGACAATATGCAATTGGTGAAGTTACCGTAGGTGCATTAGGTATAGCATTTATAGTGGCTGTTATAGCTGCTCTTGGGCCTTCGCCGCAAGATAATGCTTGGCTTACATAATATGTTGTAGAGCCTACTGTGGTTGTACTTGGTATTGGAGCAATTGTAGTTGCAGTTCCACCTGTGGCAGTTGTGTACCATAATAAATTGGTACCTGTAGCTGTAAGTGGCGTAGCAGTTGCATTTCTGCAATAAGTAACAGGCGTAGTAACTGTAGGTGCAGGCGTAGCAGCCACAATAGTTACGGTAATAGCCGTTCTTGGCCCTTCGCACGTATTTACAGTTTGGCTTACATAATATATTGTAGCACCTACAGTAGTTGTAGATGGTGTTGGCGCTGTGCTAGAACCAGTACCACCTGTGGCGGAAGTGTACCATAATAAATTTGCACCTGTAGCTGCCAATGCAGTAGCTGTTGTATTTTGACAATACGAAACTGCTGTAGTAGCTGTAGGTGCAAGTGGAATAGCATTTATCGTTACAACGATTGCTGCTCTTGGGCTCTCACATCCATTTACAGTTTGACTTACATAATAAGTTACTGTACCTACATTTGTTGTGCTTGGCGTAGGTGTTGCAGATATGCCACCACCACCTGTTGGCGTGCTATACCATAATAAATTTGTACCTGTAGCTACAAGTGCCGATGCAGTTGCGTTTTGGCAATATGCAACTGGTGTTGTAACTGTTGGCACAGCTGGTATAGCATTTATGGTAACTGTTATAGCTGCTCTTGGGCCTTCCCCGCAAGATAAAGTTTGACTTACATAATATATAGTACTACCCACTGCTGTTGTGCTTGGTGTTGGTGCAGTTGCACTTCCTGTGCCACCTGTTGCTGCGGTGTACCACAATAAATTGGTACCTATTGCTGCAAGCGGAGTAGCTGTTGCGTTTTGGCAATAGGTTATTGGCGATGTTACCGTTGGTGCAGGTGTTGAAGCAACAACATTTACGGTTATAGCGGCTCTTGGGCTCTCACAATTATTTGTTGTTTGACTAACATAATAAATTGTACTTCCTACAGTTGTTGTAGATGGTATCGGTGCTGTTGTACTTCCTATACCTCCCGTTGCGGTTGTGTACCATTTTAAATTTGTGCCTGTAGCTGTTAACACTGTGGCTGGTACAGTTTGACAATAAGTTACTGGTGTAATAACTATTGGTGCCAATGGAATAGCATTAACTACAACAACGATTGCTGCTCTTGGTCCTTCGCAACCATTTGAAGTTTGGCTTACATAATAAGTAAATGTTCCAACAGTTGCAGTACCTGGTGTAGGAGGAGTTGTGGATCCTGTGCCACCAGTTGCTGTATTATACCATAATAGATTTATTCCTGTTGCTGTAAGTATTGGCGCTGGTGCATTTTGGCAATAGGTAATTGGTGAGGTTGCATTTGGCTGAGCTGGTAATGCATTTACTGTTACCGTTATTGCTGCCCTTGGGCTTTCACCGCAAGTTTGTGTTTGGCTTACATAATATATTGTAATACCTGCAGATGTTGTGCTTGGTGTAGGTGCAGTTGTACTACCTGTTCCACCTGTAGCAGATGTGTACCACAATAAGTTTGTACCTGTTGCAGTAAGCGGCGCTGCAATATCAAATTGGCAATAGGTAATAGGTGTAGTTACGGTTGGTGCAGGCGTAGTAGCAGTTATGGTTACTGTTATTGCTGATCTTGGGCTCTCACATGTACTTACTGTTTGGCTTACATAATATATAGTAGAACCAATGGTTGTTGTACTTGGTATTGGTGCAACGGTACTACCTATACCACCTGTGGCAGTTGTGTACCATTTTAAGTTTGTACCAGTGGCTGTGAGTGCTGTTGCTATTGCGTTTTGGCAATAAGTTACAGGAGTTGCTACAGTTGGGGCAGCAGGAGAAATTACACTTAGTGTTGCACAATCACTATTTATTTGAAAACCTGGTAAGCAAGATCCAGTAACAACAACTCTATACGCAACACCATTTAAGCCTGCAGTTGCTGCAATGCTAATAGTAGGGGTAGTAGAGCCTGTTATTGATAAATTAGTAAACGGCCCAGCACAACTTGGTGCAGATTGCCATTGATATGCTAAGCCCGCACCCGTTGCAGAAACTGTAAAATTTATTAAATTTCCAACACAGGTTGTAACAGAAGAAGGCATAGTTACAATAGCAGGTTGTGCTAGTACAGTAAGTGTTGCAGGATTAGATAAGATACCAGTACTAGGACATACACCTGCACCGGTAATTAAACAACGGTATTTGTTTCCATTCATACTACTATTAATACCCGTAGTGAAATTTGGAACTGTAACAGTTATACCCACATTATTATAATTTGTTCCCCCATCTGTACTTACTTGCCATTGATAAAAAATACCTGTAGTAGTATTTGCACTAATGGTAAAAGTAGCTAAACCAAAATCACATTCTGAAACATTAGTTGGTTGTGTTGTTATAGATACTGTTCCTGTATTCACCGTAACGGTTATCGCCAATCTAGGTCCTTCACATCCATTTAATGTTTGACTTACATAATAAATCGTATTGCCAACTGTAGCGGTGCTTGGTGTAGGTGCAGTTGCAGAGCCCGTACCACCTGTAGCAGCAGTGTACCACAACAAACTTGTACCCGTAGCTGTAAGCGGAGTGGCTGTTGCATTTTGGCAATAAGTAATTGTGGTTGTACCTGTAGGTGCTGTGGTCGTGCATGCTGGCACACTTACATATATATGATACTCGCCAGGTGCAAGCGTAATATTTTGTGTAGCATTTGCAAGATTAAAAGTAGCATTTGTTGCGCCATTTATACCTGTACCTGTGCCATTTCCTACATAATTTGTCCAATTACCTGTGGCTTGAAAAGTAATGGATCTTGTTTGTTGGGTTACATCCATATTGGCAATCACCACCACTTTCTTTCCAGCGGTGTTTGGGTCTTCAATCCGTAGGTTTTTCACCAAGCCTCCACCATCAAAAAAGTCATAATTAAAATTGGTATTATTAAAAATAGCAGGATTGCCAAGTCTAAAGTCTATAATTTTCTTATAAGTGTCGTACAATTTTTTACGGTTGGGATCTAGCATATACTCCCATCTTGGTGGCTTGTTAGATACATTGCTACCTCCAAAAAATATAGATACGTCATATCCTCTTTCTTCAAATTGCCATATCATTTTTGGGCCAGGCACGGTAAACAAAATAGCTGCAGCCGCTTCTTCTCTTGCAAGTGCTGTTGGCAAATTGGTTACATTATATCCGCCATTTGAATTGCCATTTTGCAAATTTTTAAACATGGTACGCTCTTCATCATGGCTTTCCATATAGCCCATTAAAGCAGGATTATTAAAATTTCTGCCAGACGAATTATAGAAGATATTAGAAATATTTGAGTTAGTCGCATACCCCATTGTGCATTGGTTATATTGGCTATTCATATTGCCCCAAAGCATAAAGCCGTGCGCCGCATACTCTTGTTCTTCTTGGCTTGGGGCAGTACCTAAAAATTCTAATATCATGTAAGTACCGGGGTGTGTAGGTACTGAGTTGTCATAATAGTATTTTAAATTAGCTACTCTTGCAGGGTCATAATTTTCTACTGTAGTTGTATTGGTAACTGTTTGCGCAAAACCTTTTGCCAAATCAAATCTAAAGCCATCTACCTTATATTCATCTAACCAAAAATTTAAATTTCTTTTAAACAATTCTTTGGTTACTGTTGCATTGTGATTAAAATCGTTAAAAACGCTATATGGATGAGGAGCTACTATATTTAACCATGGATTGTTTGCAGCAGGTTGGTTGGTAGCACTGTTCCAATATAATTTTGCTTGTGGAGCATCTCCGGTACAATGGTTGTAAACCACATCCAATATTACTGCTATTCCGTTTGCATGACACAAGTCTATAAATTGTTTTAACTTATTTTTTGTACCATAATATTTATCTGGTGCAAAATAAAAGGATGGATTGTAACCCCAACTTTCATTTCCATCAAATTCATTAATAGGCATTAATTCGATAGCATTGATGCCTATACCTTTTAAATAATTTATAGAATCTATTAAAGACTGGTAGCTATGTTCTGCTGTAAAATCTCGTATCAATAATTCATAGGTGATTAAATTTCTTTTATCTGGCCTTGTGTATCCAGTGGTTGTCCACGTATATGTTGGCTCTGCTGTTTGTAAAATACCTACATGCCCACTAGTAAGTCCAGTAGGATAGGGTTTTAAATTAGGATAAGTAACACTATTTATAAATTGGTCGTTAAATTGATCCAATACTTTTTGGCAATAAGGGTCAGCAATTCTTATAGTGTTATCTACTAGATATTGAAAACCATACTCTGTGCCAGGTGTAAGTCCAGTTAAGGTAACCCAATAATAATTACCATCGGGTGTTTTGTTCATTTGTCCTGCACAAGTAGATGTCCAGTTATTAAAATCACCGATTACATTTACACTTGTTTTATTAGGGGCATATAAAACCAAAGTAGCAGATGTATTGCCGGGCAAATAATTTATACCTTCTACTGCACCTGTTGGCAAAGCTGCTATTGTTTGAGTAGGGGTTATATAAAAACCAAAAGAATCTTTTTTAAGACCTGTTCCATCATTACCTTCAAACATTATTTTTTGCTCGCATTGTGTAGTAACCGTAGCTGAGCCTGAAAGTGTATTAGCACTTGCAGCGGTATTAACTGTGTTCCCATTAAATTTTATGGTAAGTGCAGCATTATTACTTGCCACACCGGTTATGTTTACACTGTTACCAACAACAAGGTTTAGAGGTTCAGCATACGGTATAAAACGAGGCTCAAATGGAGGAAGATTAAGCCTTACTGCAAATTGACCTGCAGCATATACAGGAATGTACATATCGCTGTTATCAGAATTCACTTGCTTTAAAGAACCATTACCACTTCTAAAAATAATATTCACTTTATTGATGGTTTCGCCAGCAGGCACACCAAAAAAAGTACGGATATCTGTTATAGTATATGAATATTTGTTATTGCCCAAATAAGTAGCTTGCGCTAAGGGGTAGGTTGTATTAAAATTGGCAAATTTTACATAGCGCCAGTTACCAGGGCCTGTGCTTAAGTTGGTATTTACGCCTACGTGTACATATACATCAGAGGTGTTGGCATAATTGAGTAGACCTAGGTTTCCTTTTGTACAATCCACCGTTACCGTCATGGTAATATTGTCATTGGGGAATTCTGGCGTCCACGAAAGTAGACGTTGCGAAAACGTTGTAGTTGTAATGGCAAAAAGTACAACCGCTAGTAAAAATTTTTTCATATAAGCTTCTTATTTGGGATAAAATGTAAGCATAAAAATACACAAACAAACCAACTAAAAACTTGTAACATGTATAAATATTTTAAATGGTTGATAAAAATAAAAATGCCAACTTTTTTAAAGTTGGCATTCTGTATAAATAGGTAGAAAATTTTAACGTAAATCAACCACTTCCACACCTGGGTATTTCTTAGTATCAAATACAAATACAGCATCTTGCACATTGGTATTGGTTTTTAAACCTGAAGTACTTAATGTATATTTATTACCAGTTTTTTCTAATAATTTCATAGAAACGATAGAATTGTTGCTTACATATAGTAAAATTTTAAATATGGCTTTTGTTTTATCTATAGGGGTAAGTTCAATTTCGCTTACGCCCTTTGTAGTGCCATTTAATTTGTACAAATAGTCCTTGTCGTAAAAATTAGTAAAGAGTTTTTGTGGGGTAATGCTATTGGCATTAGGATCTATTTTGCTTATGGTTACTTCTTTGGCTGCTTTATCAAATGTCCATACATTTATACCTTCAGAAAATTGTTCTTGCCCTGTAGCAGAAATTCTGTACTTATTTCCTTTCATAAAGAATGAACCTGCTTTGGTACCCAATGCTTTACCGGCTGCATTTTCTATTTTTATGGCAAATTTTGATTCTACCGTTTTAAATGTTCTAAACTTTGCACTTACTGCATCCAATATTACTTTGGCTTTTGGATCGCTTGCTCCCATTCCTTTTGGCGTTTGAGCTTGTGTGCTGGTGCATGCTACTATAATGAGCATAAGAATGCTATAAATTTTATTCATATTCTTTTTTTTGTTTTTTTCGAGTTGCAAAGATAGGCATAAGACAAATTTGTAGGTTAAAGGTTTAAGGGAGTTTTGCAAGATTATGTTAATATAGGTTTTACTTGAAGATGTATTTTCTGCTTCGCAGAAAAAGGGGTTAGCCACAAAGGCGCTAAGGCACAAAGGCGCTAAGGCACAAAGGATTTTGCTTCGCAAAATGGTGGGAGGTTTTTTGCCGAGAAGACGGGAAGGTGTTTTTTGAATGCTTATATGAAGGTTGGTTAAAGGAGTAAGGCGGGAAGGAAAACTTCGTTTTGGGTTTTTACTACGCAAAATTGTTTATACTATCTCAGCGGGGTTTTTACCAGCATACACCCCAAAATATAAAAACTACAATCGGTAAAACCCCGATGCAGAAAAGAACCACTAAAATTTACAAGCCCAACCTTCAATATAAAATTAACCGCACTATTTATATTTTATTTTAAGAACGTAAGCAAAGGGTTGCGTAAAATTTTAAACTTATTGATGCGTCGGGGTTTCGCAGCAAAGTTTGGATATAATTTTTAGTAATTGTCCTAGCGAAAACCCCACTTAGATAATACCTTTATTAAGACGAACCCCAACGGGGTTCACTTTGAGTAACCACGGGTGAAACCCGTGGACATAATGCACAATCTACTGCACAATCTATTGCATAATAAAAGTTAAATAGCGAACCAATGTTCAACGGAGCGTCGCCAATAAAGCCAAATCAAGGAACTTCAGCCCACAAACCACCCATAAAAATTTACGCAAGTAAATTGTATGGATAAACTGTTTATAAACTAATGGCTTAACAAATACAAATGCTATATTTTTGTCGCCATGGCAAAAGCAACAGACGAGACTCCATTAATGCAACAACACAATGCCATCAAGGCTAAATACCCTGATGCAATTTTACTGTTTAGGGTGGGCGATTTTTATGAAACATTTGGGCAAGATGCGGTGATAACTTCGCAGGTGCTAGGTATTACTTTAACGAAAAGAAATAATGGTGACGAAAATTCATCGCAGTTGGCGGGGTTTCCTCACCATGCATTGGATACATATTTGCACAAGTTGGTAAAAGCTGGTTATCGTGTAGCCATTTGCGACCAGCTGGAAGACCCCAAAGCAGCAAAGGGAATTGTGAAACGTGGGGTAACAGAATTGGTAACGCCGGGTGTGGCTACGAGCGATAAATTGCTGGAGCACAACAACAATAATTTTTTAGCATCGCTGCATATTACAGACGATAAAATTGGCATTGCATTTTTAGATATTTCTACCGGCGAGTTTTTTATAGCAGAAGGCGATAAAGAATATGCTGATAAATTATTGCAAAGTTTGCAACCTGCCGAAGTTATTTTTCAGCGCAACAAACAAAAATATTTTAAAGAAACATTTGGTAATTCTTTTTTTACCTATGCATTGGATGAATGGATTTTTGCTGATGTGTATGCCAATGAAATTTTACTGAAACACTTTGGCACACATAGTTTGAAAGGTTTTGGTACAGATGGCATGGCTACTGGCATTATTGCTGCTGGCGCTATTTTACATTATTTAAAAGATACGGAGCATCCCAATTTGCAACACATTACTTCTTTGCAACGTATTAATAAAGAAGAGCATTTGTGGATGGATAGGTTTACGATTCGTAACCTAGAATTGCTGGGGCCAAATGAAAATAGTAGTTTGTTTAAAACGCTTAACAATACGGTATCGCCCATGGGTGCTAGGTTAATGAAGCGTTGGATGTTGATGCCGCTGAATGAATTTTTTAGAATAAACGAAAGATTAAATGCAGTAGAATTTTTTATAAAAGAAACCGATACCCGCAATAATATTACCAAGCATATTAAACAAGCTGGCGATGTAGAAAGGCTGGCAGCAAAAGTACCACTAAAAAAAATAAACCCGAGAGAAGTGTTGCAAGTGGCAAAAGGATTGCAACAAACTGCGGCAATAAAAATTATTTGCGAAGCAAGCAGCAATGAATATTTAAAACGATTGGGTGATAGTTTGAATAGCTGCGAATATATTCTCAATAAAATTTTAAAAGAAATTGTAGAAGCGCCGCCTGCGGCTGCAAACAAAGGCGGGCTCATAGCTACAGGTATACATGAAGAGCTGGATGAACTTAGAAATATAGCCAGTGGAGGTAAAAATTATTTGCTGGAGTTACAACAAAAAGAAGCACTCGTTACTGGCATTTCTTCTTTAAAAATAAGTTTTAATAATGTATTTGGTTATTACCTAGAAGTAACAAACCTACACAAACCAAAAGTGCCAGACACATGGATACGAAAACAAACACTCGCCAATGCGGAGCGTTACATTACACCAGAGTTAAAAGTATATGAAGAAAAAATAATTGGTGCGGAGGATAAAATTTATGCTATTGAGCAACAGATTTTTCAAGAATTGTTGAATGAACTGCAAGATTACATTGCGCCCATGCAAGTGAACGGGCATGTGATAGCGGTGCTAGATAATTTGTGTTGTTTTGCCAACAATGCTTTGCAATACAATTATAAAAAACCTTTGCTACACGATGGTTTTGACATGGATTTGAAAGATAGTAGGCATCCTGTTATTGAGCGAAATATTCCACAAGGTGAGTCTTACATAAGCAACGATATTTTTTTAGACAACCAAACCAACCAACTGATCATTCTTACTGGGCCAAACATGAGTGGTAAGAGTGCTATTTTACGACAAACTGCACTCATAACTTTGATGGCACATATGGGAAGTTTTGTACCTGCATCGGCTGCAAAAATTCCGCTTACAGATAAAATATTTACAAGGGTTGGCGCATCTGATAATATTAGTGGGGGCGAGAGTACTTTTATGGTAGAGATGAACGAAACGGCAAGCATCATTAATAATCTTACCGCACGAAGTTTGATTTTGTTGGATGAAATTGGAAGAGGAACATCCACCTATGATGGTATTTCTATAGCGTGGAGTATAGCAGAATTTATACACCAAAGTGTGCATGCACCAAAAACATTGTTTGCTACGCATTACCATGAACTGAATGAATTGGAAAATAAATTTGGGCGCATAAAAAATTACCACATAACCAATAAAGAAGTGGGCAATAAAATAATTTTCTTGCGCAAGTTGGCCCCTGGTGGTAGTACGCATAGCTTTGGTATTCATGTAGCACGTATGGCGGGTATGCCGCCGAGCTTGATTGATAGGGCAAATGAAATATTACTAGAGCTCGAAAAAAAGAATGAAGGCGAATATGAAAAAGGCACTGCACACACAGCAGACTTAACAAAAAAAATGAAAGAGATTGGTATGCCAAAAATGCAGCTGAACATTTTTGATGCACACTCTATCACTTTTGAAGAAATAAGAACGATTTTAGAAACGGTAGATATAAACAGATTGACACCTGTGGAAGCGTTGTTGAAATTGCAGGAGATAAAGGGGAAGGTGAAATAGAAGCCCCCTAAATCCCCCGAAGGGGACTTTTGAACTTCATTATAAATAGTAGTTCTCTTATTTTTTTAAATTTTAATATTTTTTTTCTACAAATGTTTAACAACTCTAAGCAGCTATTAGTTGATTAGAAGGCTTTTTAAAATATCTTTGTGCTGTATGAAATTCGTTTACCCATTATTTTGTTTGCTTGCATTTGGTTTTTTTGCAAAAAGTACTTTTGCGCAATGCACAGCATTGGGGCAAAATCCTTCTACTGCTTTTCCTGTGTGTGGCACAACTAGTTTTTTTCAGGCAAGTGTGCCAGTTTGTTCAGGACCTGGTTTATTTGTACCTGGCTGTACCGCTGGTAGTGGCTCTACCTACGATAATAAAAATTCGTTTTGGTATAAATTTACTTGTTACCAATCTGGCACTTTGTCTTTTTTAATAAAACCCAATACACCTACAGATGATTATGATTGGCAGTTGTATGATGTAACTGGTATCAATCCAAACGACGTGTTTGTAAACCCTAATAATATTGTTACGGGTAATTGGGCAGGTACGTATGGTAATACTGGAGCATCTGCCTCTGGTGTAAATTTTATTCAATGTGGTTCTAACCCTGCAGATAACAGACCAACATTTGCTTTATCACCCAATTTAATAATAGGTCATGATTATTTATTACTCATCGTTCATTTTGATGATACTCAAAGCGGTTACTCGCTCTCTTTCGGTGGTGGTACTGCAAATATTACCGACCCATTAGAACCACATTTAAAAAATGCATCTGCACCTTGCGATGGCACAGAAATACGCATTAAGCTAAACAAAAAGATGAAATGCAATAGCAATGCTGCTGATGGAACTGACTTTACAGTAACCGGTCCTCTAGGAAATATTTTGAATCCTGTTTCTACTATTGCCGATGCATGTGCAGGTGGTTTTGATTTTGATTCCTTATCTATTTTTATGGCTGCCCCACTTGCGCCTGGCACATATACACTCAAGGCTAAAAAAGGTACAGATGGCAATTCTTTAAAAGACAATTGTGATAGAGAGATACCAGTGGATGAAGCAGTACAATTTACTGTTTTTCCCTTATTTCCTACGGCAATGGATAGCTTAACAAAGCCGAAATGTGAACCCGACAGCCTTGTATTAATTTTTAAGAAAAATATAAAATGTAGCAGTATAGAACCAAGCGGAAGTGACTTTGTTATTGCTGGCCCATACCCTGTTACGATAACAGGAGCTACTGCAAATTGTGTAAGAGGTGCAAGCAATAGAATTGTATTAAAGTTATCTGCGCCTATGCAAGTAGGCGGTAATTTTTTAGTAAATTTAAAAGTGGGATTAGATGGCAATACATTGATAGATGAATGTGATGTGCAAACGCCATTGCCAGATGATGTGGCTTTTGTAATAAAAGATACGGTAAATGCAAATTTTACGGAAACAATAAATTACTCTTGTTCATTAAATACCGTTAATTATTTTCACAACGGTGCAAATACTGTAAACAATTGGCTTTGGAGCTTTGGCTCTGCACCAAATAGCAGTTTGCAAAATCCTATTATTACATATACAAATTTTGAGACTAAAACTACAACCCTTATTGTAAGCAATGGTGTATGTAATGATACCGCAACCAAACAAATTGTTTTTGACAATTATTTGAAAGCGGATTTCACGGTTACTGATATTATTTGTCCAAATAAACCTGCATCGTTTATAAACAATTCTGTTGGTAGAAATTTAACCTACGATTGGACATTTGGAAATGGGAATGTTTCATCTATCAGAAATCCTACTCCACAAACCTTTGTGCCACTTTTTAGTAGTGACTATGATGCAAGACCAAGATTAATAATAACAAATGATTTTGGTTGTAACGATACTACATTTAGAAATGTAAAAGTGGTGTACAGTTGCTTTATTGCAGTGCCTACTGCGTTTACACCAAATGGAGATGGTAAAAATGATTTCTTGTATCCGCTAAAAGCCTACAAGAGTAGCAACCTTAGTTTTAGTGTGTATAATCGATTTGGGCAAAGGGTATTTTATGCAAATGATTGGCAACAAAAATGGAACGGGAAATTGAAAGGCATACCACAAGATTCGGGCACCTATGTGTGGACACTAGATTATATAAACCTCGAAAGCAATAGGCGTGTGGTGGAGAAGGGAACGACGATTTTGATTCGTTGATGTAATATGTAAGAATTAAGATTTCTTCTTCTACAGTCTTTATTCTTTTTTGTAAAACCATAATTCCTTCAATTATTTATTTTGAATTTTTTAATGCTAGAAATTTATACTTAGCTTTGATTATAAAGTATTATTAATTAGTCACTATTAATTATTCATTAAAAAATGTCTTCTCTTGTTTACTACTCCGATTATTTAGCCTTAGATAAAATAATAAATGCACAGCATCCTATAAGTTTTAATGAAGGAAAAGAACCTGCACACGATGAAATGCTTTTCATCATCATTCACCAAGCATACGAACTTTGGTTTAAGCAAATTTTATTTGAAGTAAATTCTGTTACAGAGATAAT
>JAYSWO010000190.1:0-1905 GCA_043717975.1 Ferruginibacter sp.
CTTTTTACAAATCCTGATTTTGATTTTTCTAATTCATCAATTTTTTTATCAAACCATTCTATATTTTTTATTTTTTCTTCTTTTATTTTTTTATCTTCAATAATTGCTTGTTTCTCTGCTTCTGTTTGCGATTTCATTGACTTAATACTATTTTCAGTCATTGTTAGTCTGTTTTTAGCCATAGATAATTCTACTTGTGCAGCATCAATTTTCTCTTGTGTAAAATCAAATCCTTTTCCTTTATTTTCTTTTAAATAGTTTATAATATTTTGTTTCCTCTTAATATCTAATTGCTGTTCTGGTATTAATGCTCTATTTTTAGATAATGCAATCCTTCCTTCTGCATCTAATTGTATTTTTAATTCTGCATTATATTTTTTTAATGCCTTTGTACTTAATTCTGTTGCTTCTCCATAATTATTTACGGCAGTAACAGCACTTGGCGATTGTTTGGACAACTTTGCTAATACATCATTATATTCTTTTTGTTGTTCTGTGCTTTTATTTGTTATTTTATGTAATGATTCATACTTTACAATTAATTTTTCATTTTCTTTTATCGTTCCTGTAACTATTTCTCTGTTAGTAATAAAAGCATCTGTATCAGCTTTTATGGCATTAGTTTTTTCCTCTACTGATTTTGTAAAATGGTCTATTATTTGGTATAATATAACTAACCCAGCTATCCATAAACCCAAAGCATTCGCTTTCATTACGGTATTAAATGACCGCGTAGCGACTGTTGCAGCTACTGTAGCTTCTGTATTCGCGACTTGTGCTGTAGTCTGAAACCCTGTAACTACCGTTTGAGCCTCTGTCGCTACAGTAGCTGTAGTAGTTGTTAATGCTAATAATTTGGTCTGTGCATTGGCAAGCATTACAGCTGTTTTGTACGCAATCCATCCCGCCACCGAAAACCCTAAAACAGTAATTACACTATCAAGATTTTTAGCCAATGATTCCATCAAATAAACCATTATTTTAGCACCAGCACCTCCTTGACCTAATCCACGAATCCATTCCGTCCAACTGTTTTGCAAACTGTTTTGGGCTGCTTGCATCGTATGAACCGAGTTCAAAGATTCTATACCATAAAGTATTTGGAAGTTTTTAGCAATTAATGGTACATAAGTAGCACTATCAATTGCTCCTTTTTTCATATCTTCATACAATGCTTTTTCTGCTTCTTGAATTGATTTAATAGCAGGATGCAATTCCATATATGCCATTGCAGCAGCTTTAATAGCACCGGGCATAGCATTACCTAATTGTTTTTTTAATTCCTCTGCCGTAACCGTTCCTTTTGACATCATTTGGTCAATAGCGTAAAAAGCTGCGTTTTGACTTTCTAAACTTAATCCCATTACAGACCCTGCTTTTGCTATTCCTTCAAAAGTAGTTTTTATAGATTCGTCAGACATTAATCCTTTAGAAGCAGTATAAAATTGGGTATATGTTTTCGTTAAATCTTTTATTTCTAATCCCCATTTTTGCGCTACATCTGTGACAAACTGTTGGTTTTTTGCAAATTCCAAAGGAGTTTCTGAAACCATTTTCAAAGCCAAATCCATAGATTGTAATGCTTTCGTGGTTTCATATATTCCTTTTACTACATCTACAAACAAATATAACCCTGTACTTACTCCGAAAGCCGCCATTAAATTCCCTACACTCGAAGCTAGTCCGTTAATTTTACGGTTCGCATCACTAAATCTACCTACTGCTTTATCCGCAGCAGCTACTTTCTTGTTTAATACGTCAAACTCTTTCTGTGCTTGTCTTATTTCAGAATTTGACCTTTTTTCTTCTGCAATGTAATCTTGAAGTTTTTGTTTGGCTTTTTCTCTATTTGCTGTAAGTTGAACATAAGCTCGATTTAGTTTTTCTGATTGTACTATTTCTTGA
>JAYSWO010000020.1:0-6255 GCA_043717975.1 Ferruginibacter sp.
TATACTTTCTACAGTATTTATATTATGACTAAACACGGTAGCACTTAATTCTTCTCCTTCATTTTTAGAAGTACACACCCAACTATTACCATCTGCTCCGCTTTTTTTCTAATATCATCACTTATATTATTATTCATTGTATATTTGCAATAGATAAATGGGTAACAGGTTAATGCGTTCCTTTAACAAGACGGTCATTAATACTACCCATTTTTTCAATTTAATAATATTCCCTTTCTTAGGGTAATGTAATTTGCCTCCTCTACTTTATACATCGTTTTTGCACGCAGCACATTAGCATCTTCTATTATTAGTACATACATTCCATCACTGTAATATTTTATATAAAACCATCCATCGGCATTATTCCACACCTCATCTGCATTGGTTACAATATCTTTTATGTTTGCTGCATATTCGTGCCTTGCCTCACTTGTTTTTCTTATAAGGTGGTCTTTAAAATAGGTGCTAGCTTTTTTACCATCGGGGCTTGCATCAAACAATATATTAGTTCCTAGTTTATCTTTCAATACAAAATCAGTATCGTTTACCCCTTCAGCTTTTACCATAGCATCCCACCAAGCATAATAGTCTGTCTCAGTATTTAGTTGCAGCTTTGTTGGTAGGTTATCCCTTTTAAGTATTTTTTCTACTTCAGGCAAGCCATAGTTTTTTAGAGCATCTAATTTGTTTATGCCTTTGTGGCTTTTAAAATATGGGTGATCATCTTTAAATACAATACCACTTTGCCCACTGTTATACTCAAATTCTTTTCCTTCAATAGCACCTTTGGCTACTTTACCTGCTTCACCATCAGTAAGTGGTTTTGCAGGTTTTAGTCCTGGCACCACTGTACATCTACAATTCCATCCATTAGGCGGCCAATGGGTATTCCAAAATGGGCTAGTTTTTAGCATCGTAATTCCATCCATGGCCGCATGGCTATTCCGTACTCGTTCATCCCCTGCGGTGCTATATTCTATCCAATCATCATCATTAAATTGATTCCATAATATGGCAGTTTGTGCATTAGCTACTGCATGGTTGTATTCTGCATTCAGGTAGTTTTCGTTATACAGTTTATTTACCTTTTGCACATCGTTTAAAAACTGTTTAAATGGTTTTAAAACACCCTGCTCATCTAGTAGTAATTGGCTGTATACTGCATTTTCAGTAAGTGATTTTGCACCACTAAATGCATGTACATTGCTTAGTAGTTTTGCTTTAAGTGCATTGTTAGGGTCATCATAACCAAACGAAACTTTGCCCACGCCTTTAGTGATGGCCTCAGTCAGCTTACGGGCTGTCTCAGAGTATAATCCGCTATGTATGCGTTTGCCATTCAATTCTCCATTGTGGAGCGCTCGGGCAAAGTCGTTTAGTATATCATCAATAATTCCTTCATCAACAAGATTTATAATTTCATGGGTACAACCATCTGTACAGCTATGCCCATAGTACAGCTTTTGTATTACATCTTCTATGCTGCCCATCATTAATGGGCTGGGTCGAAAAAATCGGCAATAGTTGTACGTAGTTTATGCCAAAATGTTTCATCATCCATTAAATTCTCTTTTTGCACACTGCCCACTGCCTTTTTGCCCTTTGCCTTTTGCTCCTTTGCCTTTTGTCCACTGCCTATTGCCGATTGCTCAGCTTGCTTCGCTGCTTCTTGGTCAGCTTTCATAGCATCGTAATTGGCTGGTTTTGGTACACCACTTACTTCGTATATATGATCTGCTTCTACTGGCTCACCCAATGTTTTTACCTGTTGTATAATGCCAAGCCTGTCCTTCACTTCTTGCAGGTTGGTTTCTTTTTCTGCTTGTATATCACCATCGACTACATCGTACCCAAGGTTATACAATATTGGTTTTATGCTTTCATTTAGCCAAGTGCGCACATACTTTTTATCATCTCTATAAACTTCTATTTCAGTTTTTAGGTGTGTTTCGCTTTGAGCATAGCCGCTACTCTTACTGCTACTGGTGGTTTCTGTATTGCCCAATATCAATATGCTTATTTGTGCATCGCAAAACTTAGCTAGTTTTTCAAATACATCACCTGCTCCGGTACCGCCTGCTCCTGTATTGGCATGTAAAATTATTTGCGCACCATCTGGCAAAATCATGTATGGCGCACTGCCCATTTCTTCTGCATTCTTTTTTAGCAACTGGTATGTAGCATCGTCATAACCATTATACCTATACTCTCTAAATGGCATGCCAAACAGCTGTACAAATTGCGCCCAATCTCCTACATCGCCACGCTTCAATAAAACGTATGGTACTGCTTTTAGTATTAATCCAAGGTCGGTATCTTCGCCAAGTTCTGCCACATATTTTAAGTATGCTCCTTGGCGGTAGCTAATTGTTTCGCTGCTTGCCTCTGCACTGTTATACTGCTCTTTTACTATTAGTCCTTCTTTTGGGCGAAGGTGTTGGCGTTTGATGCTATACACCGAAAGTACCTCTTCATCTTTACCCATTCGGTTAATAGTCTTTTTGCCAAGCTCTAGTACTGTTTTGCCCCAAGCAAGGGTATTTATAATTTCGGTTAGTACTTTTTCAAACTGTGGCGATTTAATCAATTTGTCCAAACCCTCATTTTCTTTTTTATCTACCGATAATTGCCAATCTGTATTGGTAATATTGCTTATGCGTTTTTGCCATTGTGCGCTAAGGTGTGGGTCTAGCATTACATCATCAAAAAGGTCGTACAATTCCACACGGTTGCCGCTTGGCATTTCTGCATATTCTAACGCCCTGCGCCAATCACCAAGGTCAAAAACTGTACGGCGCACCGGGCGTGCCGTTATAAAGTTTTCTATCTTTATTTCCTTTTCCGTTTCTCTTGTAATTGTAGTAGTTGCCATATTTTAAAAATGCGTATTACGTTGTTTGTTGCTACCAAATTTTATTTTACCTGTTTGCATGGTTTCATCTGCATTGGTAAGTATTGGTAGGTTTGGTACTATTATTCCTTTTTGTACATCTTTTAGCCATTGTATAGCCCTGTCGTATCTTATTTTGCGTAGCTCCATATCTACATTTGGGTTAGCCAATTGTATAAAGTGCCACACCGCTATATCTTTGGTGTATAGCAAGAGTATTGGCTCTCTTGCCGTGCCTGTAGTAGCCAATATTACAGGTACATCATAAAAGCTTAAATAGCCACGCATTTCGCTTATAGCGGCGGCAATAGCGGTGGTTAGTTTGCTATCATCTTGCCTGTCTATTTCTTCCATTACCTCTTCGTGCAAATGGCTAGTTAGCTCATGGTTTTGTAAGTATGCCATTAATATCTGTTTTTGTTTTTCGGCATTTTGCCTGTAATTATTTTGCTTGTATCGCCAAATTCTTTGCTGTCAATAATAAATTTTCCACCTTCGTTTGCATCGGGGCCATCATCATGCCCTTTCTTATTGCCATACTCCAAGGCTATAAATTGTCCATCCAAAGTTTTCATGTGTGGGCTGTCTTTTTCTCGTATGTTTAGCCAAAGTTTGCCGTTACGGTTTAATGGCTCTAGGCTAGCTTCTATACGAGTGAGCTTATCGCCTTTGTCTCGTGTATCAGGCGTAAGTACAATTTTGCTTTTTAAACTTTTAAGAATGTTTTGTATTTCATTGCGAATAATATCTAACAAAAAAACCTCCTCACTCACCCAAAATACAGGTACTTTACCTGCCACATAATTTTCTAATTCCACCAAACCTTCAGCAAATTTGGATGTAGTGCCTTGTACCAAATGTGATTTTAAAATATGGTATTCATCCTTATACCTACCCATGAGCACAGCGGCTTTATAATCATTTTTTGCACCACTTTTATAGCTTAAATCTACATAGCATACCAAAAATTTATACTGGGTAATACTAGGCAGTTGCTTATAGTACATTTCTTTAAAAATGCCGCCTTCCGTTACTGGGTTGTTGTAATATTCTTTTTGCTGGCTGGCATAGCTTTTTTGTTTAAGCACTCTATCAATATGCTCATCTGTATTTTTCTGCGGCCATGTGCTTTCAAATTTTTCGTTTCTAATATTTACAATATCCACATGGTCGGCAAACTCTTGCGCACGTACTACACAGCAATCTTTTGCAATAATATTTCCACAAAAAAGTATAAGCGTAGCTTTGCTAATGCTACGTACAGCAATAGCTGCATCTTCAATCCACTTCCAACGCTTTTTTATCATTTCTGTATTTCTACAATCTTCATCTGTATCTAAATCATCAAACAAAATAGCATCTGGTCTTACCTCCTCATTTTTGCTACCACGTGGGCTTTGTCCTACACCAATGGCTTTAAATTTTACACCCTGCTTGGTTATAAAATCGCCCATGCCCCACTTGCCAAATCGCTCTTGGGTACCATAATCATTTATAATTCGGGGGTTGCTATCTAGCTGTATGCGGTAAGGTTCTAGTAAAGCTTCTGCATTATCGTAGTTATTACTGATAAGCATTACATACTTCTTTTTACCTGTAAGGGTGAGGTACAATATTTCAAACATCGTACGGGTACTTTTTGCAAGCTCTCTACTCCACGATCGTACTTCGTACCATTCCATATTATTCAAAATACGCTTGCTTGCTGCCTTGTGAAAATCGGCAGGCTCTGCATAAGCATACTTAGGAAAATAATATTTAAACCACTCTTCATGGTTGGCTTCTAGTCTTTTTATACGTTGCTTACGTTGCTCTACTGTCTCCGATAAGTCCACAGGGGTACTGGCTTTTACGGAGTCTCTAAAATCATCCCACTGTATTGATATTTGTTTTTTACTTAACTCAGCCACGGTTCTTTAATTTTTCTTTTAAGTAACTATCTACATAATCAATCATCTCTTTTGCTTTTTCAAAATCTACCACCTGTACATGTTGTATTAAGCCTTTGCATACTTCAAATATTTGCGCCACACTTGTTTCGGTTTCAAGGTTCTTTATTGCAGCACTTAGTTTTAAAATAGCATCACCATCTTTACTATCAGCCACACCACCTTTGTCTTTAATTTTGTTTTTTGTGTTTTCAAAAATCAAATACATATCCACCAAAATATCTTCACGGGTGTTAAATAAACTTCTACGTTTACTTTTCCAATTGCCTTTTTCTATCCATGCAGTTAGCGTTTTTTCTGTAGTCCCTACTTTTTGGGCAATGGCTTTTTGCGTAAGTATTCCCTCACGAAAATGCAGCCATGCGTAATCTTTTTTTTCTTCTTGCGTAAGAGCCATCTGTACTTATTTATACAAATGTGCATTTTTTTACTACCTATATACAAGTGCGGTTTTCATCATGCTATAGTTATAAAAGTATTATAAATGAGTTATTGAAATATAGCGAAAACGCCATTTGGTAAAGGGTTGTAAGCCGATGTATGTTTGTGTTTCAATGGCATTAAAGAAAGCAACTAAACGAATTATTTTCTCTGACGAAAGCATTAACTCAAAAAACTTTTGGGTGTTGAATGATGGTATAGATGTAAGTGTATATGCTAACAATCCTATTCTTTTATTTAACCATGTACGTGCAGATAAGAATGATAAAAACCAAATACTACCTATTGGCTGCATGCTCGAATTAAAAAGAGAGACAGATGGTAGTTGGAGTGGCTTACCTGCCTTTGATGATACCGATGCATTTGCGTTGAGTATTTATGAAAAGTATGAAGCAGGTATTATTAATATGGCAAGCTCGGGTTTAAAACCTATTGAAGTATTGGGTGATGATAAGTTTTTAAAATTGAAAGATGGTATAAAAGCACCATGCCTTAGCAAATGCGCATTAAAAGAAATAAGCCTTGTAGATATAGCTAGCAATGACAATGCTATCAAACTTTACAATAATGATGATTTTATTGATATACAAAATGGTGAAGAGCTTTTAAAATTATTTATAAATACAACAAAAATTAAAATAGACGATATGTTACAATTAAAAGATGTAGCTGTGGTATTGCAGCTTGCAGAAACTGCAACTACTGAGCAGGTTTTAGAAGCCGTAAAAAAGCAAACCCAAGAAGTGATACAGTTAAAAGCTGACAATGTAAAAGTAACTGGCGAACTGGTAGAACTAAAAGCCGCTGCTGTAACAGATAAAATTACAAGCCTAGTACAAAAAGCATGTGATGATAAAAAAATTACAGATGCAGAAAAACCACATTTTATAAAATTGGCAATTGCCGATTTTGATAGTGTTACTGCTTTGCTTGCAGGTATGAAACCATACCAAAGTATCGAAACCACTTTGA
>JAYSWO010000191.1:0-4812 GCA_043717975.1 Ferruginibacter sp.
GTCAATAGAGGTAAAGTGTATTTGTAGGTATTCCATGTGGGTTTTAAAATTCTTTTTATAATAGAAGGTATGTATTTAGAAGTGTTTCACTCATTTTATTATTTGCTATTTTTTGCAGTTTTAAAGTAATTCTTTACAATTGAATATTGTATTAACTCTATGTCTTCCAATATACTTAATATATGCTGACCTATGTTTTGCTTGGAGGTGTCAAAAAGTTCAGCTAGCTGGTTTTGGTTCATCCATAGAGTTCTATCTTTGGTTAAAAGCGATACCGAAGTTTTGCCATATTTTGTATTGTAAATAATAATATTTCTTTCTTGCATATTGTAAAATTGCTACTAAACCGTTTTCTTATTTTAGAATTTCAAATCTACTAAAAATTATGTAAAGTGACTTTTTGAATTAATGAAGAGACCACCAATAGTATGCAGCATGGCAATGACAGCTCAGTAATGCAAAAATACTTGTTGTTGATACCGCAAATTGTTCACTCATTTTTAATACTATACATTTCTTGAGGACATCCACATACACAATTAGGTTCTTTATTCAATAATAAATACAGTACCTGTGCGGTTCCGTGAAATGGTACTCCATTCCCTTTTGTTATGAAATGAAAAGACCATGCTGCTTTTGTATCTGAAAAAATTATAGAAAATCTTTTAAATTTTAAATCGCTGTGTACTTCTTCTTTGCTTATAATGGAATAGGAAGTTTTTCTGATTAAGGAATCTCTTAAATAAAATATGGCTTCCGAATTATCAAAAAAAAAACCTTTGTTTGGATTAAACATTTTTTCTCTTGAACTAGCCCAACTTGATCCAAGACTTTCTGATTGCCATTTGCCAATTATTGTTTTTCTAAAAAAAGTTAATTGAAAATCTTGTATTTGTTTGAGATAAGGATTTAGTAAATTAGAACTATACTTTTTTGAGTCAAATCTATGTAAGTCAAAAATTAAATTTATGGCTTCAGATGAACTATCAATGTTTTCTACATTAATATTTTTTCGCAGTCGTTTATAATAGTTTTCATGATTAGAGCTGTCAATTTTATTTACAAAAAAACTTTCAATTTGGCATTTTGCAACAAAGGAGAAGGCTAAGCATATTATTGTCAGAATGTATTTCATTTCATTTTATTATGTTTTTAGCCTTGTTAGTATATCAAATTTACTAAAAATTGTTTGAAGTAACTTTTTGCATTAATGAAGCGACTGCCATTATTGATATGCAGCGGTTGAGTATTTATACTTTACTTAAACCTCTTTTATAATTTACCGCACAGGTTGCTAATGCACATTTACCAGCGCCTCAAAGCTGCTAGTGGGCAGTATGATATCGAAAAGTTTTTATCCTAATCTTTTTTCAAGTTTTGATATTTCACTTAATAATATTTTTTTAATTTCAAAGTTATCGGTCATAATTAAAACATTATATTTTTCAATTATTTGCCTTTTAATTAAAGTCAAATCAAGAATAGTTTTCCCTTCGAATGTTTTCTTAATTGTTGTTCTTTCAAAATGCTGTTTGTCTGAAGTTCTATATGATGTCAAATATTTTTTAAAGTTTTCTCTGGCTTCTGTTAATGAATAACTTTGATTAGGACCGCCTAAAATAATGTCTGCATTATGGTCATCTTGTCCATCGTCTTCCCAATTACATAGTAAACATATTTCATAATTATTTCTTTCTAACAAAGTAGGAAAGTTACAACAAGGACAAAGAAAATATTTGTCAAAAGTTTTGTAACCTGCATCTGGTGACTTTTTTATTTCATTTGTATAGAAATCAAACCAATTTGTTAGAAGTTCTTCGTTTTCTTTTTCAATCATATTTAGTCTGCACTTTACTGTGAAGATGTATTAGGGTTGCTTGTAACACAAATATATATCCTATCCTCCCACTTTCAAAATATTCATAATTCACTAACTTATCATTATAAAAAAAGAATTGTCATAACAGCAATCCATAGCTTTTTTTCTCACTTCCATCATCCACTCCCATATACACTACAATAAAAGATGAAAAAAGATATACTGCTCAGCCTAGCAGCGATTGAAGCGGCACCGCAGCATAGCGGAGGTACAGCGGAGCGTCCCGCAGCTACGTGCGGGACAGGCTGTACAAATATTCAGTAAAGATTTGTTGTTCATGCTCCACCTACGACGGACAGGTCCAAAAAAAGAAATAGCATCACTACTTCGTACTATGGTTGGTAAGGACATCATAACTGTTCGGGGTGAAACATGTCGCTCCTACGGAGCTCATATTGTGTTTTGTTGTTCATTTTCTTCTACTGACATGTCGCCTCTAACGAGGCTAAAGCTCCAGAGGAGCGACATATCAGTAGAAAGATATAAATAAAGTTGGGTGTTAAAGCTCCGTAGGAGCGGCATGTAAAGCAAATTGCATAATCTCCCAAACAATTATGGTGGGGACAGCAACCATTAAAAAAAACCGCAGCCATCAAACATGATAACTGCGGTCTAAAAAATTATTAATTCTAAATTATTAATTAAGCTTCCGGCTTAGCAGGTGCTTCCGGCTTTGGCATCAATGCTTTTCTACTCAATTTAAATTTGCCTGTTTTTTGGTCAATGTCAAGCAATTTCACTTTTACTTTTTCGCCTTCTTTAAATATACCGTCCATTGTTTCTAGGCGTTTCCAACTTATTTCACTTATGTGTAATAAACCTTCTTTCTTAGGTAAGAACTCTACAAATGCACCAAATTCTTTAATGCTTTTTATCGTTCCTTCATACGTTTCGCCTACTACTGCGGTGGCTACCAATCCTTGTATCCAAGCATACGCTTTGTCCAATGCCGCTTTGTCTTTACAGAAAATGCTTACAGAACCTGCGTTATCTACTTCTTCAATATTTACGGTAGCACCTGTTTCTCTTTGTATTTCTTGTATTACTTTTCCACCAGGCCCTATCACCGCACCAATGTATTCTTTATCAATCGTAAACTTCACCATGCGTGGTGCATGTGGTTTCACATCTGGCCTTGCAGCTTCCATGGTGGCGTGCATAGCATCTAGTATGTGTAAGCGACCCTTGCGTGCTTGTGCAAGTGCACTACGCATAATGTCCATACTCAAACCATCTACTTTTATATCCATTTGTACACCACAAATACCATCACGGGTACCAGTTACTTTAAAATCCATATCACCTAAATGGTCTTCATCACCCAATATATCTGTTAGTACTGCAAATTGGTCTCCTTTTTTAATTAAGCCCATAGCAACACCGCTCAAATGCTTTTTGATTGGCACACCAGCATCCATTAATGCCAACGAACCTGCACAAACCGTAGCCATAGATGATGAACCATTGCTTTCTAAAATATCACTCACCACACGAACGGTGTAAGGATATTCAGAACCTGGCATCATTTGCTTTAGCGAACGCATAGCCAAGTTACCATGACCAACTTCTCTACGACCAACACCACGCATCATCTTTACCTCACCTGTAGAAAACGGTGGGAAATTATAATGCAATAAGAATTTTGTGTATTCAGAATGGTGAGCACTCTCCACCAACAATTCATCTAAAGGCGTACCTAAAGTAACAGTTGTAAGCGATTGTGTTTCACCTCTTGTAAATAATGCAGAACCGTGCGGTGTTGGTAAAATATCTATCTCCATTTCTAGTTGACGTATATCTTCTGTACCTCTGCCATCCAATCTTTTACGATCATTTAAGATCATATCTCTTACAACATTGTATTGTAATTCTCCAACGTAGTGTCCAATCAATTTTTTATCTTGGTCTTCCAATTCTGCAAATTGTTCTTTTACTTCATCGTAGAGTTTACTAAAAGCTGCACTTCTTTCATGCTTTGCAGATGCTGCAGAAGCAATGGCGTACATTTTATCTTTTCCAAAAGCTGTAATTTT
This sequence comes from Ferruginibacter sp., assembly GCA_043717975.1. Lineage (GTDB taxonomy): Bacteria > Bacteroidota > Bacteroidia > Chitinophagales > Chitinophagaceae > Ferruginibacter. Next base: position 3,913 of record JAYSWO010000191.1, read on the forward strand.
TGTATCTAACTCTTCATTTCTGTAAGGTTTAGTATATTCTCTTTTTACAGATGAGCCTACTAAATCTCTCAAATTTTCTTGAGCTTTTACATGAAGTTTTATAGCTTCATGTGCTGCTTCAATAGCAATGATAAGGTCTTCTTCGCTGCACTCTTTACCTTCACCTTCTACCATCATAATATTTTTGCTGGTAGCAGCTATCAAAAATTCATAATCAGCAGTAGCCAATTCTGTACGAGTTGGGTTAATAATAATTTGACCGTTAACCCTTGCTACACGCACTTCTGATAATATTTCTTGGATTGGAATATCTGAAACAGCCAACGCTGCTGATGCTGCCAAACATGCCAATGAATCAGGCATTACTTCATCATCAGACGAAATAAGAGAAACCAATACTTGCACATCGCATAAATAATCTTCAGGAAATAAAGGACGAAGTGCTCTATCTATCAATCTTGAAGTAAGAATTTCATAATCGTTTAAACGAGCTTCTCTTTTGAAGAATGAACCTGGAATACGACCATTTGACGAGAATTTTTCTTGATAATCTACCGAAAGTGGGAAAAATGATTGACCTTCTTTGGGTTCTTTGTTTGCTACCACTGTAGCTAAAAGCATACAATTGCCTTGGCGCACAACTACCGCACCATCTGCTTGGCGGGCCATTTTGCCCGTTTCCATGGTTACCATTCTACCGCCACCGATATCGAACGTAACTTGTTTTGCTTGTAAAAATGACATATTTTAATATTTTAGGTTGAAAATGAACTTTTCAACATGTTAGAATGAGGATATGTATAAAGAATAATTCCCAACGGCTAATAAACTGTTGGGAATAAATTCTTGTAATTACATATAATAAATTATTTACGAAGGCCTAATTTCTCAATTAAAGCT
>JAYSWO010000192.1:0-1903 GCA_043717975.1 Ferruginibacter sp.
TTCGTCTGGTTTAATTTCTACCATAAATTATCTGTTCGTTGGTTAATTTATATGTAAGCCTTTAGATTAGGCTCGTTTTTCGGGCGCAAAGGTAGGAGTAAATGGGCGTAAAAGCAAAAAACTCTTTAGAGGTGTCTATTTATTATAAAATTACAAAAAAGAGGGTTTGTTTTTTGAAATGTATGTTCGAAAACAACAATAGACGCATAAAAATCTACTGTTTACGAAATATTTATGTATATTTTTATATGATTTAGATAAGATTAAAAATTCTTCTGTAATTTTATGACCTTATTTTATTTAAATGCGATAGTAATATAAAATATTTTGAACCATTTCATATACTTTCATATTCTAATATCCCGAAACACTATACAATTTTTTATTAAACACAAATTATGAAAAAAAGCTACTTTAAATTTCTTGCTGTAATATTCACACTTACCGTTTCATTAATGATTACGCCCAGTTGTAATCATAAAAATGAAAGTGCATACGAACAAGAATCTGAAGATGAAAATGATGAATATGATGGGCCAGAGAAGGCGGCCGAGTTTGAACGCCAAAGAAATATGGATCCTACTACGGGTACTGTATCCTACAATAAAATGTGGCAAGCTGTAATAGAAACTGAAAGCCAAAAAAATACCAATCCTTATTCTTCCTCATCTACAAGTGCATTAGCACCTTTAGCATGGGTAGAGCGTGGTTCTAATAGTGATGTGGCAGGGCCTTTCGGCAATTCTAGACCAGGTGGGGGTGTTACATCTGGGCGCATGCGTACTTTGTGGGTTGACTTAGCTGATCCCACAGGAAAAACTGTATGGGTAGGTGGAGTTGCTGGTGGTTTGTGGAAAACAAACGATGTAACTGCGGCTTTACCAACATGGATTTTAATAAATGATTACTTAACCAATTTAGCCGTATCGGGTATTTGCCAAGATCCTACAAATACCAATACAATGTATTTCTGTACAGGAGAATCCTATTTTACGGGTGGCGGAGTTGGAGGTATTGGTGTATTTAAAAGTACAGATCATGGAGTTACTTGGACTCAGCTAACAAATACATCAACACTTAGAAGTTGTACAAAAATACTTTGCGATGCTGTTGGAAATGTATATGTAAGTACTTTAGGGGTTGGTGTGGATGTTGCCCTTATGCGCTCTTCAAATGGAGGTATTAGTTGGACAAATATTAGCCCTTTTGCGGCTGCTGGTGTAACACAAACATCTCGTATTCCAGATTTTGAAATAAGCGCTACAGGAAGAATGCATGTGATTGGTGGCTTTAGTTCAGCTACAGCTACATTGGGTGGGTATAGATATACCGATAATCCTGCTGCTGCTTCACCTGTTTGGCAATCTGCTACAACAATGTTCACATGGCCTTTTGGAACCGAAGCAAGAACGGAATTAACTACTGTTGGCAATACCATTTATGCTTCATTAGGACAAGCTGCTGCAGGAACAGCCGGAGGTAAAATTGAAAAAGTAGCAAGATCAACCGATGGAGGAGATAACTGGATTACGACCGATTTAACAACAACTAATATTAATGACCTTAATGGTGGTGGACAAGGAGGATATTCACAAGGTGTAATTGCTGATCCTTCAAACCCAAACACAGTAATAGTTGGCAGTTTGAGATTATTAAGATCTTCAGATGGAGGTCTAACATTTACTAAAATATCAGAATGGGCAGGTGCAACGGGACAATATGTGCATGCCGATGTTCATAATATGGCATGGTATGATAATGGAAACAAATTATTGGTAACGACAGATGGCGGTTTATTTTATTCTACAAATAGAGGAACGAATTTTTCTGATAAAAATACCGGACTTAGGTTAAAACAATTTTATGGAGTAGCTATACATCCTACTTCTACTAACTATTTTTT
>JAYSWO010000193.1:0-4808 GCA_043717975.1 Ferruginibacter sp.
GCGATACAATCTACGGCAAATATATTTGGCTATTGTTTGAGATTGTGCAGCAAAAAGCATGTCAAAAAACTGATCAAATTCATTTGCTCCATTTGCCCCTGTTTGATTATTTATAGTGGCAGTAGGAAAAGCCGTGCTAATAAAATTTGAAGAAAATACCTTATTAGATTGGTTGTGAAAAACTGGATTAAATGCACTAGTAGGCTTGGTCGCAGCTATAAAAGTTGGTACTCTCCACCCTGAAAAAACTTTTGATGCCGCTATAATATCTGCCTCGGTATAATTTTGGGTAGGGGTTTTGCCCATTGCAAATAACTCCAACAACTCTCTTGCAAAGTTTTCATTTGGCACAGCCGCTGTACTATACTGGTTGCTTAGGTACACCAACATTGCTGGTGTTTTGGAAATAGCTTTTATTAAAGTCTTAAAATTGCCAAGTGCATTATCCCTCAATAATTTCATGTATTCATAACACATGATGGAGGAGTTATTCTCTGAATTTTCTAAGCTCTCAAAATTAATAGGAATAAAATGAAACCAAAACTGTTGCATTTTTTCACGTATGCTTGTGGCGTCGTTTAAAATAACACCCCAATTCCAGTACTCTAAACTAATTCTTCTAGAGTAGTTGGGACCAAAATCTGGATAGCCTGTTAAATTCGATTGTGTCCAATCTGCTCCTTGTGCCACACCTCCAGAAATAACTGGAGTTCCTGTTCCATTTCCTAAGGTATCTACATAGTTAATTCCATTAAAATAAACTGGGGTTGCAGATGGGCTTACAGGTGTATTAGGATATGTAAGCAATGAATCTACTGCATCTGATACAGACATGGCAAGCAACGCTTGTGTATCAGATCTTTTTGTTCCAAAGCTTAATCTTCGTAGTAAATGATTCACTTCCCACGAAGTCCATGTACCTGTGTATGGAGCAAGTCCGCTGGTTACAGCTCCAACCCTAGCTGAAAAAGTACCATCTTCATTTGGTACTGCCATCTGTTGGCTGTATTGCCTTTCTCCTAATGTCTTTCTAGAATATTTCTCAAATAGTGGATCATCATTATCAAAATTATCATTTTCCGATATAGATCCTAATTCATTTTTCTTTTCCCCAAAAAGACTTTTTAAAAATTCTTTTCTGTGTAAAGGTTTATCATTTCCCATAAAAAAAGATATTAAGTAAACGTACTAAAAAATAAAATAATATAATATATAAAAAAATATAATATGGTTAATTCATAACGTATTGTTTCGATACTTTATTATTAGAAAAAAATTAAAAATTAGAATATGTTTCTAAAAAGTTAAATTTTAAAAACAAATACTGTACCAGCAATTTGAAATAATAATATTAAACCATAAATTTAATGTACAATATAGAACTTTACACGAAAAATGTGTATAAAAAAAAGCAATCAAATATGACTGCTTTTATAAAGTGTGAGCAAAAAGACTATTTTATTTTTAAAACTGGGCGTAACTTATAATCGCTTGGTCCTTCTTTTTTTACGGAAAGCGCTGCATCAAAATCTATCACCAAGGTTTCGAGTGTAGCTTGTAAAGATTTACTTATTTTTATTTTTAAACCTGACTCACTTCCACTTGGTATGGTCAATGGATAAACTACTCCATTTTCTTTTATGCTGTTATTTGGACCTAGTACAAAACGAATTTGTTTTACTACGCTATTTGAAAATGTACCATTTGCTAAAACAGTATCAACACCATTTTGCAGAGCAAGTAAATTATATATTCTTGCAATTGTGGCTAGTGTAACCCATCCATCATTTCCTAAAGAATCGTCAGAAAATTTTACATGTACTTCTCTAATATCTACATTTACTTCGTCTAATGCGGTTGGTGCATCGGTTAATCTCACTTGTAGCGTTGAACTAGTAGTATCATTGTTTTTCTTACAAGACAAAAAGGTACCTACACTAATGGCTAAAGCTGCGGCAATAATTACAATTTTTGAATTTATCATTTTTGCTTTTTTAGTTTTATCCAGCTATAGACGTAAAAGCATGCCAAAAGTTATATGTATTAAAGTTTTTTACAAAACTTTGACATTTAAACATTATTCTACCACTTCCACATCTTCCTCACTTACCAACGGTGCATTTTTAAATCGTAAAATAATATTAGCCGTAGTTACCACATCTTTTTGGCAATAGGTGGCTATTCTTTTCATATTCACCTTTCTATCTTCGGGTGTGCCATTGTGGTATAACTCACCCACCATACTACCATCTATATCATCTTTTGGCGAAGGTATATCCATTGCTGCGGCCAATAACTTTAAGGAAGTATAATTTTTATAATCTCCAAAACGCCAATATTGAAATGTATCCACAATATTGGTTTCCCATGGTTTCATATTTTGAAAATCTAAGTATGCAGGAATGCGCATATTGTTTACCAAAAGCCTTCTGCAAATAAATGGAATGTCAAATTCTTTTATATTGTGCCCAGCAAAACACCAACGATTGTTAAAGCTTTCAATTTTTGTGATTGTTAATAAAAAATCTGTCAATATTTGTTTTTCATCATCGCCATAAAAAGATTTTACCCGCATTTTTAAATGCTGCTCTCTTATAAAATACCCAATACTTATACAAACTATTTTTGAAAACTCAGCCATTACTCCTGCACGCATGGGGTAAAATTCTGCTGCCGTTAATCCCTCAGGAATTACTTTGGCTGTTTTTTCTTGCCACAGTTCTTGCCATCTATCATTGAGTAAATTAAATGATGGAGACACCGATGCCGTTTCAATATCAATAACAATCAAATCTTCGGGGCGAATATTTTGCATAGTTAAATGTTATTTACACTACAATTTAAGCAAAAAAAATCCGCCTTGTTAAAAGCGGATAGGATTATTTTTTAAAAAATGGTTTATAACGTTATACCAACCGAAATTTGTATGGCTTGGTTTTTCCAAGTTTGTGCATCATTTATGCCATTTAAATTACTTAAACCTAGCTTATACCTTGCACTTAAATTTATCAATGGCAGCTGAATCCAAAGCCCACCAATAGCACTCCATTCTCCATTTTTATAGAGGTTACCAACGCCTGTTTTCAAGCTATCTACTGATTGTTTAAGTAAGCCACCATAAGATGGACCAAGTTGCAATTTTACTTTTTGTGTAGGCCCTACATTTATATTAAGCAAAATTGGCACTTCTAAATAATCAAGTTTTGCTTTGTGCTGTGTGCCACCACCAAATAAATCGTCATAAATAGTATTTGGATCATCTGTAAATTCAGCTTGTGTTTGCACAAAATTTACTTCGGGTTGTATCCCTATTTTTTTTGTGATATTAAATTGTGCAAATACACCTGCTTGAAAATTGTAATTAAAAGCATCTTTGTATGCTAAGCCATCAATCTTATTTATGTTTACACCTGCTTTTGCACCCATACGAAAGAAGCTTTCCTTTTGTGCAAAGGTTGAAATACTTGCAAAAAGAATTACTAAAAGCAAAAAACTATTTTTAAATATAGGTTTGCTGGCTATTGAATTTTTCATGTTTTATTTATTTAGTTGTTTGTGAAAGGTATTTTGTAACCATCACTTTTATATTCAGTTTGCAAATTAGCCAAAATTGTACCATACAAAATGTGAAAAAAAATATTGGTCTATAATGATTACAATAAGCCGACCTATCCTCTCCGAAGGGGAGAGAAACCTAGAAGATTATGAAATTGAATTACAATTATCTAAGTACCTATTTACAAATTAGTTGAAGGTAAATATTGGCATGAGATTTAAGTGAGAAGTATAAAACTAAAAACATTACTTGTAACCAAAAAGTTATAAATTTCATAAAACAATTTCAACACAAAAAACCCGCTCTTTTCAGAACGGGTTTTCATTTTTATTTGAGACTCCACAAGTCCCCCTTCGGGGGATTTAGGGGGCAAATTATTCCTCAATCTTCACCTTACCCTTTGCTTTTGCAATAATCTCTTCAGATACATTGTTTGGCGCAGGTGCATAATGACTAAACTCCATTGTACTCGTTGCACGACCAGATGACAATGAACGCAATTGTGTTACATAACCAAACATTTCGCTCAATGGAACTTTGGCTTTAATAACTTGTACACCATGTCTTGTATCCATACCTTCTAGCATTCCACGACGACGGTTCAAATCTCCTGTTACATCACCCATGTATTGGTCTGGCGTAAGCACTTCTACTTTCATTATTGGCTCAAGCAATGTAGGCTTGGCTTTTCTACCAGCCTCACGATACCCTTGCTTAGCACATAATTCAAAAGAAATGGCATCACTATCCACATCATGGTAACTACCATCATACACTCTCACTTTCATATCTACCACTGGATAACCAGCTAGTACACCACTTGTCATACTAGATGTAAAACCTTTTATTATTGGCGCAATAAATTCTTTTGGAATACTACCACCAAATATTTCATTTACAAATTGTAATCCACCCAATGGATTTGTTACCAACCATTCTGCATCTGCAGGACCAAGATCGAAAGCGATATCACCAAACTTACCTCTACCACCCGATTGCTTCTTGTAAGTCTCTCTATGATTTACCATCATTTTGAAAGACTCTTTGTAAGCAACCATTGGCGCACCTTGGTTTATCTCTACTTTAAATTCACGCTTCATTCTATCAATAATAATTTCCAAATGCAACTCACCCATACCACTCAAAATGGTTTGGCCAGTTTCTTCATCTGTCTTTACTCTTAGTGTAGGATCTTCCTCTACCAACTTTGCAATAGCCATACCCATTTTATCCACGTCAGCCTGTGTTTTAG
>JAYSWO010000194.1:0-12182 GCA_043717975.1 Ferruginibacter sp.
AGTTGTAAAAAGCAAAAAGCCGTTTATAGAGCAGCAAATGGATAAAACCGTAATAAATGTGCAGGCGGATATGAGTGCCGTGGGAAGCAGTGCTTTTGACATGTTGCAAAAAGGACCTGGTATAAATATTACAAGTGAAGATGTGATAAATATGAGCGGCAAGGCTGGCGTAAATGTAATGATTGATGGTCGACCAACACAAATGGGTAGCAAGGAATTGGCGGCTTTTCTTCGCAGCTTGCCCGCAAGTACGATTGATAAAATTGAGTTGATAACAAACCCATCTGCTCGTTTTGATGCGCAGGGCAATGCGGGTATTATAAATATTCGTTTAAAGAAAAATAAAATAAAAGGTACCAATGGAAATGTATCTCTTGGTTATACACAGCAACAACATTATCGCAGCAATGCTTCTGCAAGTATAAATCATCGCACTGGTAAAATAAATGCATTTGCAAATGTGAGTGTAGATAATAATCTGCAACATACTACTGGTTTTATAAATAGAAATGTAACAGTGGGTAGTGAGGTAAAAAACTTTAACAATACAACCGTAGATATTGATAGAAATGTAAATGCAAACCTAAGAATGGGTGTAGATTTTTATATGAATAAGAAGAACACTTTTGGTTTTTTGTTTAATACCAATGGCAATAGAAATCCTTTTAACACACCAGGCATTACAAACATTAGTAGCAATGGTATTCTAGATTCTTCACTTGTTACTACTAATGATAATTTATACAAAAACAAAAGATACAATAGTAACTTAAATTATAAATATGAAGATACCATTGGCAATGAATTGAACATAGATGCAGATTATACATTTTTTAAAAATACAAACCTTACCAATCTTACTACAAATTATTTAGACAAATTAAATAGTAAATACAATGGTAGCGCAAACGATTTGGATGTGGCTACTACCATACATATTTATGCTATAAAAGCAGATTATGCTAAACAACTAAAAAAGCAACAAGCAAAAATAGAAACAGGTGTAAAGCTTAGCAGTGTAACAACTAGTAATAATTTATTGGCTACAAGTCTTACAAACGCTGGTATGATGGCTGATACTGGACGTAGCAATATGTTTGCTTATAGCGAAAATGTATATGCTGCTTATGCAAATTTTAGTGAGCGTGTAAAGAAGTTTGAATACCAAATTGGGCTGCGAGCAGAAAATTCAGTTGTAAAAGGCAACTCAGTAGATTTAAGAAATGCCACTATAAATAATCCGGATACAAATTATGTAAACCTTTTTCCATCTGCCTTTGTAAGCTATAAAATAAATGACAAAAATATGTTTGCTGTGTCGTATAGCAAACGCATTAATCGCCCGGACTATCAAGCCATGAATCCTTTTGAAACCATTTATGATATTTACACATCGGAGAAAGGAAACCCTTATTTGAAACCTCAGTTTACCAATAATTTTGAATTAAAATACACATACCGTTATGCAGTAAACATAGCGCTAGGATACAATCATACAAAGGATTATAGCCAAACCATTACCACACAAATTGGCGAAAAAACAACTGGTACGCAAGATAATATTGGCAGCCTTGATAATGCATATGTAAACATTAGTGCGCCAATGCCCATTACCAAATGGTGGAATGGTTATGTAAATGTTACTGGTTTTTATAACCATTACAAAGGCAAATTGCCAAGTGGTATGTTAAATGAAAAAACATTTGGGTTAAATTATTACATACAACAAAATTTTAACCTTGGTAAGGGCTGGAGCTCACAACTAAGCAGTTGGTTTAATGCGGGTACCAAGCAAGCTATTTTTAAAACAGCCGCTTTTGGTAGTTTGGACTTTGGTATAAAGAAAAAATGTATGAAGGACAAAGCATCCATACGCTTAAACGTAAATGACATTTTTAACACACAACGCTACAGACAAACCGTAAATTTTGGTAATATGGATTTTACATACGACCGCAAGTGGGAGAGCCGTGGTGTGAGGTTGCAGTTTGCATGGAGTTTTGGTAAATCTAAATACCAAGCAAGAGATAGAGAGACGAACCAAGATGGGAATAGGATTAAAGTAAAAAATTAAGATTTTGCCGCAGAAGCCACAGAGACACAGTTTGGTTTGTAAAACTCTGAAGGATGTAACAGGATTTTAAAGTTTTACAAAATGCATTTTTTCTGTGCTTCTGTGCCCTCTGTGGCAAATAAAAATATTTATCATTCACAATTAAATTTAAAACAAATGAAACGTTTCACATTAGCAGTATTTACAATTATTATGATTGCCATTTCGTGCAAGTCCACAGGCTCTATGACAGCCATTCAACCAAAACAAGGCAGCATTGAACTGCCCGAAAAAGGAGAATTTAGAATTTGGAAAGACATTGCTCACCCAAGCTTTACGGTTACATTGTCTAACCCATCTGCTACACAATCTTGTGAAGTATATACCGTAAAAAGTAGTGGCAGAGAAAAATGGATAAGCCCATCTTTACAAGCAGGCAAAACACTTACCATTACCGTGCCTGCAAATGGGCATTTGTTTTTCAAAAATTTTAATCCTAATATTTTGAAGATAGATTATAAAGTGGAAGAATAAAGCATTGTTTATTATTGGAGAAAACATAGTAAATAAGCCATTCTTCATAGAGGAGTAAGCTATTATTGGCTTACATAAAAGTACGATTGGTAATAAAATCGTACTTTTATTTTTTAAAATACGATATTATGAAATACTTATTGTTGCCAATTTTTATTTTTTTATTTTTTGTAGGTTGCAAAAAGGAAACTGTTATTAATAGTGTTAGTAATGCGGGAAGTAAAGATTCACTATCCTATCAACCAAGTGTACCTGGTTCTTTTTGGCGATATACAAAAACAACTACTGTATCTGCACCAATAGAATATAATTTTATAAGTTTAAATTATGACAGCACAGTTAATGGTAATGTATTTCATGTTTTTTCGGATGAACAAAATGGTAATCAATATATAAGAGAAGATGCCGGAAAATATTATACCATTTTTACACCCGGTACGAGTAAGCCCCAATTGTTAGTATTAGATACATCAAAAAGCTTAAATCAAAGTTGGATCGGTGGGGTAAACGGAGATGAAACTTTTACCTATACTATAAAACAAAAAATTCCTACTTATAGTTTAGACGGATTTACTTTCAAAAATGTTTATAAAGTCTATACAGAAAAAACAAAAACGTTAACGGGTGTAGTTATGACATCAGGCGATCTTTATTATGCCCAAGGTATTGGCTTAATAAAATCTGATTTGGTTTTATTTAGTGGTGGACTACAACTTTCTGTAAATATTAAAATAAAAGACGTACTAATAAAATAGAATTTTAAGAACTTTACAATTTCACTATCTTCAAACTAGCAAATGGCGCAATAACCATATTTCCATTTGCAATTACACTTGCATTTACAGGCGTCATCAAAGTAATAGGTTGTTGTGGCACAGTGGCAGGATTTGCATAACCAAACACATCGCCATCTTCTGTACCTGCATCATAACCATATATTGGAATCGTTATTTCCGAAACCCATTTGCCATTTTGTATTAAGTTATAGCTGTCTATGCCCACAAACCAATCTGGCGAAGGGGCAAGCATTGATATAAAACTTATTTTAGAATTCTTTATATTAACCAAAGCACTTGTAGAGTCTTTGCCTATAGCACCGGCTATGTTAAGAAAGAATTTACTCAATGCTTTATTTGCAGCAATAAGCGAATCCATTTCATTTTTTAAAACGGTACTATTTCCTATTTCGGCTATATTTTCAACGCCTTTTGAGGCTAATGTACCCTGTTTATATATAGCAGTTTCATCGCCATGTATTAAACCTACAAATTGTGTGAAGTGTACATTTGCTGGTATTATGTGCTGAGGCATAGCCCAAGTGCCAATAATATAAATTTTGTAAGAAGCGGTGGAATCTATTTTTGCAGTCTCAGTAATCTTTTCGGGCTCAATGGTATTTTCTTTTTTACAAGAAGTAAACCCCATAAATACACATAAAACAGCAGCAGTAAAAAACATTTTTTTCTTCATTACATACAAGATTTATTGCTATATACAAAAAAGCCCCAAAAAAAGTTTTGAGGCCTATAAAATACTTTTGTTTTATTAATCCATCTTCTCTGGTCTCATCATCGGAAAAAACAGTACGTCTTGTATAGACACTTGCCCTGTAAGCAGCATGCACAAACGATCTATACCAAAGCCAATGCCACTTGTAGGCGGCATGCCATACTCCAATGCACGAAGAAAATCATGATCAATAAACATGGCTTCGTCATCGCCACGCTCCATAAGTTTTATTTGATCTTCAAATCTTGCACGTTGTTCTATAGGATCGTTCAACTCACTATAGGCATTGGCAATTTCTTTTCCATTTATCATTAATTCAAAACGTTCTACCAAGCCTGGTTTGCTACGATGCTTTTTTGTAAGCGGGCTCATTTCTACAGGGTAATCAGTAATAAAAGTAGGTTGTATATAATGGTGCTCACACTTGCCACCAAAAATTTCATCTATCAATTTTCCTTTGCCCCATTTTTCATCTGCATGAATATTTAATTGCTTGCATACATCTCTTATGCCTGCTTCATCCATTTCGCTAATATCAAAACCAGTATGTTCTTTAATGGCATCGTACATGGTAATGCGTTTGTAAGGTGCTTTAAAACTAATGTCGTTTTCGCCAAAGGTTACTGTCTCAATTCCGTTAGTTGCAATGGCAGTTTTTTCTAACAGCTGCTCTGTAGTATCCATCATCCACTCATAATCTTTGTATGCTGTATAAAATTCTAATACAGTAAATTCAGGGTTATGTGTGCGATCCATACCTTCGTTTCTAAAATTTCTACTAAACTCATACACCCACTCAAAGCCACCAACGATAAGCCTTTTAAGATACAACTCATTTGCTATGCGCATATACATGGGCACATCCAACGCATTGTGATGTGTGGTAAACGGGCGTGCCGCTGCACCACCAGGAATACTTTGCAATACAGGCGTATCTACTTCCAAAGCACCACGCTCATTCAAAAATGTACGAATGGCATTTACCATTTTTGTACGTTTTATAAAAACTTCTTTCACACTTGGGTTCACTATCAAATCTGCATAGCGCTGACGATAACGAAATTCAGGATCCGTAACTTCATCAAAGGATTCGCCATCTTTTTCTTTTACAATGGGTAATGGGCGAAGGGCTTTACTTAAAATGGTAAACTCTGTAGCGTGTATAGATGTTTCACCAGTTTTTGTAGTAAACACATATCCTTTCACACCAATAAAATCACCAATATCCATCAATTTTTTCCAAACATTTGCATACATGCTTTTATCCTCGCCAGGGCAAATATCATCTTGCCTAATGTAAAATTGTATTTTACCAGTAGAGTCTTGCAGCACGGCAAAATTTGCCTTGCCCATATCACGTACGCTCATAATACGTCCGGCCACACACACGTTAGCAAAATCTGCTTTATTTTCTTCTCCTTTATACTTTTCTTTTATTTCTGCAGCTGTAATGTTTACTGGGTATAATGCTGCAGGGTATGCATCAATACCAAGGCTGGTAAGCTCGGCTAGTTTTTCTCTTCTAATAATTTCTTGCTCAGATAAATGTTGTGCGCTCATAATTGTTTTTAAATTCGGGTGCAAAGGTAAGACAAAAAGCCTCCCTAAATCTTCTGAACAATCGGAATAGATTCTCCGAAGGTGAGAATTAAAATGCATTTTATAAGAACTTAAAATATCTTACTTATTTGAGAATGCATTTTTTTGTAGAAATATAATATTGTTTACTTTTTTAACAATTAAATTAAAACAAGTCCTTTAATTTTATTGCATGCTACGTATCTACTTTTTATTATTTATTATTACTTTTAGTTTTCAGTCGTTTTCTCAATCCTCGGATATTATTAATGTTACAAGAAAAAATGGCCGACACCTCAAATCATTTTTTGCGGGCTCTCCTATTATGTTTCAAACAACAAGAGGCAATTATGTAAATGGAGTAATAAAAAGCATAAAAAATGACAGCTTATTTGTAAAAACATTTGTAATGGGGCAATATATGACCGAATATGGTTTTACGGTTATAGATACGGCCAATAGTTTTACAAATGGCTTTAGTTACAAAGAGATTTCGCATATTAAATTAGAAACAAAAAAAAGTTTTTTTAGAAAAAACCTTGGTGGATTATTGATAGCAGGTGGAGCTGGTTATACGGTATTGAATGTTATTAATAGGGCCGCCAGTAAAGAGCCTATTACGAATAAGGGGAATTTAAGAAACCTAGGTAAGGCAGGTTCTGTAATAGGCTTAGGGTTACTTATCAATAAAATTTTTCCTGCCACAAGGTTTAGCCGCCAGAGTGATAAAATAAATTATGTGAATATGCAAGTAATAAAATAGCCTTATGTAAAATAGTGTTTTATTAAAGTTAGATGAATAATTAATTTACATCAAGCTACTAGGCAAATTGTTTGTGTAAACTCTATTTACTTATTTCTCTGCGTTAAACTCCTATTTTCTCAATTTTAAATTTATCGAAAGGAATATCTAAAAATAAATGACGTACTTTTATTACAGTTGCAGCATTTTAACAATTCAAATAGGTATTTGGTTTTAAAATTGCATTCCCTATAAAAACAAAAATGATAATTATGAAAAAATTATTTACCCTTTCACTCATTCTTATAAGTATTACACTCGGCTCATGTGATGTTATCAATCAAGCTGCAGGTGCTGCAGGCGTTGGCACAGGTATTTCTAATGCAGAAGCCGGCAGCGGTATTAAAGAAGCATTGGCACAAGGTATTGCCAAATCAGTATTACAGTTAAATACAACGGATGGTTTTTTTAAAGATGCCATTTACAAAGTATTGCTGCCGCCCGATGCTAAGAAAATAGAAAATACGTTGCGCAGCCTAGGTTTTAATAGTATGGTGGATAAAGCTATTTTGCAAATAAACCGTGGAGCAGAGGATGCAGCGGGCTATGCAAAACCAATATTTGTAGATGCTATAAAAAGTATGACATTGAACGATGCTATTGGTCTTATAAGAAACGGCGACACGAGTGCTACACATTTCTTTAGAGTAAAAACAACCGATAAACTGATGGCTGCCTTTGCTCCTGTAATAAAATCATCTTTAGATAAAACAGATGCTACAAAGTATTACAGCGAAATGGTAACAAAGTACAACAATCTTCCTATCACTTTTAAAAAAGTAAACCCAGATTTAAGTGGCTATGTAACCGAACGTGCCACCAATGCACTTTTTAATTTAATAGCAAAAGAAGAAGTAAACATACGCACAAACTTGGCAGCTCGTACGAGCGATTTGCTAAAGAAGGTTTTTGGTGGAGCGTATAAGTAGGGTTGAAGGTTGAAAGTTGAAAGTTGAAAGTTCAAGGTTCAAGGTTCAAGGTTCAAGGTTTTGGAGGTTGCAAGTTCGTTAGAATTTGCAACCTTTCTTCTTCGTGGGCTATCCTGAGATTTCATTTCAGGATATAAACTAAGATTTCATCTCAGGATATAAACAAAATGCTTTGAGATTTCATCTCAGGGCTAAATAAAAATACCACTCATATATTTCTTTCAAACAATTATTTTCTTTTCAATAAATTGCTGTTTATAAAAAATTATACATGAAAAAATTATTCATTTTATCGCTAATCTTTTTTACGGTAAATGCATTTGCACAAGAAGACATAGCCGCTAAGTATGGCAATATGATTACAGGGGCAGAGCTTAAAAAACATTTAACCATTATAGCTGGCGACGAATTTGAAGGTAGAGAAACAGGCACAGAAGGACAACGCAAAGCAGCAGCATATATTGAAAAGCAGTTTATGGAAATGGGCTTAAAAAAAGCCAAAGGATTAAATACATACCAACAAATGTATCCATTGTTTCAAGACAGTGTACAAGTAGCCGCACTTACAATAAATGGCGTAGCTGCTGAAAAGGGAAAAGATTATATAATACCATTGGGCACTAATAGCAGCGCAAAATTTAAATCAAACAAAATAATATTTGCAGGTTATGGTATTGATGATGCTGCATATAGCGATTATAAAGACATAAATGTAAAGGGAAAAGTAGTAGCTATTTTTTTAGGCGAACCTAAAAAAGATGCCAAATATTTTATAGGAGAAAATGGTAAGCAATCTAAATGGACTTTTCCTGGTGTGGAGAGTAAATTAGCCGCAGCAAAAGCAAGAGGGGCTGTGGGCGTATTTGTGATAAATTCAAATATGGAAATATTTAGTAAACGCATAGTGGATAACAATAATAAATCTTCTGTAAACTTTGAGAGTATGGCAGAAGAATATACTAAAACCTGCAACTATGCACTTCTTTCGCATGAGTATGCAAGAAATATTTTTCCAACTACGTTCGATTCTGCATTGGCAGTAGCAAGGGCAAAAGGTTTATTTTCCTTAAAACCAGAAGACAAAGAAATAAAAATTGCATATGACTTTAAAAAAATTAGAGATATTATTAAAGCTAGTAATGTTGTAGGCATTGTAGAAGGTACCGATAAAAAAGATGAGTATGTTTTTCTTACTGCCCACTACGACCACCTAGGTAAACATGATGGTAAAATATATTATGGTGCAGACGATGATGGCAGCGGAACGGTAGGTGTAATACAAATGGCTGCTGCATTTGCCAAAGCTGCTGCGGAAGGCAACCGGCCAAGACGTACCATCGTTTTTATGACGGTGAGTGGTGAAGAAAAAGGTCTTTGGGGAAGTGAATATTATAGCGACCATCCTATTTATCCGCTAAGTAAAACATCTGTTGATTTAAACACCGATATGGTGGGTCGTACAGATACAGAAAGAAAAACGGCCGACACATTAAACTATGTGTATGTAGTAGGCCATGATAAAATAAGCAGCGAAATGCCAATAATAAACGAAGCTGCCAATGCAAAATATACCAACCTCGTTTTAGATTATAAATTTGACGATCCTAACGATAAAGAAAGAATTTATTACCGTAGTGATCATTACAACTTTGCCCGCAAGGGTGTACCCGTATTGTTTTTTTACGATGGTATGCTAAAAGCAGATTACCATAAACCAACAGATACAGTTGACAAAATAAACTTTGAACTATGCGAAAAAAGAGTGCGTATGATTTTTTATACCGCTTGGGAAATAGCCAATAGAGATAAAATGCTGAATAGAGATAAGCCGTTGGATGGGGGGACAAGGTAATATTTCTAAATTTTAGAATTTTAAAAAGGCATAAACTTTAGTAGTTCAATGCCTTTTTAGTTTAATGGCAAAAAAAGCACATTTATATAAGTATCTTCATTTTACTAAACTATTTTTATCAATAATGTGCAAACGCCTTTTTCTTTTCTTTTCTTTTCTTATAACTAGTTATACCACTTTTGCACAAAAAGAGAAGTTTAACGGTACAGTTTATGAAATGGGCACCAAAAACCCGTTAGCATTTGCAAGTGTTCTTATAAAAGAAACCAACCTTGGAGTGATAACGGATATAGATGGAAAATTTTCTTTTACAAAAGTCCTCGAAAAATGTACTTTAAAAATTAGCAATGTAGGTTATAAAACCAAAGAAGTAGAAATATTTGATGCAACTAAGTCTATTACTATAGAGTTAGAACCAGAAAAAAACAATTTGGAAGTTGTCGTTATTAGTAGTGGAGAAAATCCTGCACACCGAATTATCCGGTTATTAATTAACAACAAGAAAAACAACAATCCGGAACAACTATCTTCTTTTAAATATAATGCGTATACTATTTCATCTATGGGCTTTGGCAATTTTTCTTACGCAAAGCCAAAAATAGATAGTAGCAATAAACGAACTGAGCCTATTTCAGCAAAAGAGAAAAGAAGTGATACCATGGCTTTAGTTTTTATAAAAAGAATGAAGAAAAACCATTTTATGGTAACCGAATCATACATAGAACGTAAATTTCGATTTCCCAATAGATCATTAGAAACAGTATTGGCTACAAAAGTATCTGGGCTAAAAGAAGCCCCGTTTGCCCTTACTGCTTCAAGTTTTCAGCCATTTGGTTTTTATAAAGACTACTTAGAAATGGGTGTAGATAGATACGTAAGCCCAATAATAAAGGGAAGTATTGCATTTTATAAATTCAAACTAGAAGAAACAATTATACATACAAACGATACTATATTTATTATTCATTTTGAACCAAGAAAAAACAAAAACTTTAATGGGCTAAAAGGTTTGATATATGTAAACTCTGATGGATATGCAATAGAAAATGTTATAGCTAGCCAAGCAACTGAAAAAGGAATTGCTTTCCGTTTCAAACTACAACAGCAATATAAAAAGATAGATAACAAATGGTTTCCTCAACAACTCAATACAACTGTATCTCAAGTTTCGTTAGACTCAAATAAGGTAATGGTAAAATGGGATTCACGCAGCTATATTAGTAATGTAAGTATTGGAGATACATTTCAATTGTCAGTATTTTCAGATGTAGCTAAAGTATACGAGAAAGGAGCAGGTAAAAAAACAGAAGCAACTTGGGAAAGATTAAGAACTGATAGCTTAACCATAAAAGAAAGAGAAACATATAAAATGTATGATAGCTTGCCTGTAAAAACATTGAGCAAAATAAATCGGATAAATAAATTTATAAACCTTGTTACATTAAATGCTATACCATTGGGCAAGGTTGATATTCCATTTAAATACGTAGCTAGTGGTTTAAATGTATATGAAGCTTTTAGGCTTGGGGGTGGATTTCAAACAAATCGGTTGCTTAGTAAATTTTTTTCTGTAGGCGCTTTTGCTGGCTATGGCTTTAAAGATAAAGCTTGGAAATATGGCGGTAACATGTTTTTTACACTAAAAGAAAGAACTGCCACAACCCTTTATTTTAGTTATGAACAAAACTTGTCTGAACCAGGCTCTATAGATTACTTTACAAAAAACAATAACGTAATATCAGCACAAATTAACAGAAAAATTCTTGCTTCTAGAATGGATAGTATTAGGCAATATAAAATAGACTTTGGAACTAAGATTATACCTTCATTACAAGCTAATATTTGGCTGCAAAATGAAAAAAGAAACCCTGCAAAGTATGATTATGCATTTGAAAACGTAACTATATCTAAAGAAACTAGCTCATTCACCAATACTGAAATAGCCATTGGTTTAAGATTCGTAAAAGGAGAAAGTTTTACAAAAATCGGAAGAGCAAAAATTCAAAACAGATTACCCACTACTCAAATTTTACTACAAATATCTAAAGGTTTACAAGATATATGGGAAGGAGATTTTGATTATACAAAAGCAGCATTTGAAATTAATCATACATTCAATTCTAAATGGCTTGGACAAACATTTGTTCAATTAGACGCTGGGCAAATTTGGGGTAATTTGCCTTATTCATATTTATTTAACACTAAAGCAAGTGCACGAGATCGCAATTCAAACATATACATTCCCAACACTTTTCAAACGGTAGGCTTATATGAATTCGCATCATCGCAGTCTGCTAGTTTATTTTTGCAACATGACTTTGGCAACCTATTGTTTAAGCCAAAAAATATTCTAATCAGGCCTAGTTTCCTTTTTTTACAGGGTATAAGTTTTGGTAAATTACAGAATACATCAAATCATAAAAATATCGTTTTTCAAACACCCAATAAAGGATTGTTTGAAAGTGGTATGATGGTTAAAAATGTATACAGAAAAAATGTAAACAACCTTTTTTACTTAGGTCTTGGCGGGGGACTATTTTACAGATATGGTTATTATCATCTAGAAAAAGAATCTGATAATTGGGCTTTTAAAGTGGGGTTAAATTTTTCTTTTAATTAAAAAAGTAATATTCATTTTGCTAGAATCGAATGGTAGAAAGTATTACCGATGCAATGTTTCTTATTTTCCACAAAAATTTATTTTTTATTTTAATTATGTAATTCTTTTTGCAAGTGCATCTTTTTAGAAAACGCACTTGTATGTTGGTTGCAAAACTTTTTAAAGACGCCCGTTATTTTCAAATACTTTTTCAAAGTATATTTTTAAGCTATGGCATTTTCTTTTTGCATTGGCAAAATGAAAGTTGGTTGTATGTTACTTATTTTATTACAAGCATTGTTACACAATTTTTATGCGAATTAGCT
>JAYSWO010000195.1:0-12149 GCA_043717975.1 Ferruginibacter sp.
TTTTTACAACAGCTTTTTTAGCCACTACTTTTTTTACGGTTGCTTTTTTAGCAATCGCTTTTTTCACTATTGTTTTTTTTGCAATAGTTGTTTGCCTAGTAGCAAGTTTTGCCAATGCTTGAGTTGAGGGTATTATTAGAGGCTCTATTGGCGCAGGGGCAGGACTAGTAGTTACACCCTGCTTATAAGGTATAATATTAATGTCTTTAGGCCATGCATCTCCTAATGTTGTTCTATTTAATATAACCGTACGGCTAGCCAAATTGCCAATTGGGTCTCTTTCGCTGTTTTCACAATCATGCAATGTAGCGGGCGGATATACGTTTTTCAAATTATTTATTACCTTCACAAAATTGCTTAGTGCTTTATTATAAGTGGCTGAATCATTTTGTATAATATTATCAAAGTCCATTGTTTCCCTTTGTTTCAATACTTTTAAAAATGCTAAGTAGGTTTCTTCATACGCATACATTTGCACCATACCTATCCAGCAAATTTTTAAAGCCACATGCGCAGGTGCATTGGCACGTAAGGTATTGTTTACAAATTTTCTAAAATCCATATCCATTGCTACATCGAGCCAGCCAGGTAGTACCACTGTCATGCGCATGCTATAAGGGTCTGCACAATAATCATTGGCTGTAGGTTCTTTGTCATCATCGCAACAGCACATCGACAAAAATTCTATTTCGTTAGAGTTATCTGTTGTATCAACCGCAAGTGGTCTTAGTAGTATGTGCTCTATTATATGCAAGCCAAAGCCCATATTAAAAGATATTTTTCTGATATCGTAGTAGGTTGGTTGTCCAAATTTATCAAGCACAACTTCACCTTTGGCATTGCGCACAACTTTTGCTAGATGATGATCTTGATATACATTGAGGCCTAATATAGCAGTCATGTATCGTTGAAAGCCTGCAATATTTCGTGTACGTGATGCCCAAGCTTCAAAATTGATATTAATGGCATGGCTTCTGTTTGCGCTTACTATTGCATAATTTTTTAAGAATGCTGCTTTGTCTTTTATTTGCTCCTCTCTATCATTAATAGAAAGCGATTCATCATTGTGTGTATATCTAAACAAACCATAATCAGAAAATTTTTCATTGAACCTTGCCAGCAAACTATCGAGGAGTTTATTTTTTCGAGCAAGGTTATTCTCAGGGTCGTTAAGTACATCAAAATAATCTGAAGATGATATTTCTAACCCTGCAAAATCGATAAGGCTTTCTCCTGTTGCCGTTATGTTTTGTAATTTTTGATATGAATAGGTGTTTATATTAGTAGGATTTCCCCAAGAATAAAGCGATGACACATTGTTTAAGTTAGCCAAATAATTGGCGAGCAATTGCTCAAAGAAAATAAGGTATCCTTTTAATTGCATACGTTGTGCTTGTCTCAATACAGTAGTTTCAGCTTGTGGCATTATATCTTGCCCACTATAATACACATGCGGAAACTCATTTTGTATAGGCATATATTTATCCAAAGCTCTATACTCGCCATTTGGTATTGGCAAGTCATCTATAAACACAATTGGTTCTTTTCTTTCTCGCATTACAAATTTAGCATCTGGCTCTTTGGCTTTAAATGGTAAATTTGATTTGTAAAATTGTATTTTATTAAGTGTCTTTCCCGTTTTACTTAAATGTTTAAATCTAAAAGAAAGATTTTCTGTGTCGGATAAATGCAAACAATATTTTTCCCCATCATTTATTACTTTGCCTGTTTCATCACTACTCGATAATAATAATTTTTTTACAGCTATTACACCATCTAAGTCCATTATAAGGTTTATAAGATCTGAAGTGTAAATAACCAATCTTTGTTTTGCAAATCTTGTTTTAAGTTCTTCTAGATCTACAAATCCTTTTTTGGATACCACACCCTCAAATATTTCTTCTATAGATTTTCCTTTATCCAGCATTTCCTGCATAGAATAAAAGTTGAGTGATGGCGAAGTGTAGTTGTAAATGATTTTATATATTTTTTTTAACAGCTCGTTAATGTCTGTATTGGGCATTACTTCTATATCTGCACATATCGTTACCTCTTCATCTTTCATTACCGATATGGTTTCAAAATCTTCACATAAATTTCTAAAAAAGTGTAGCGTTCTTTTTACCAATTTTTCATACAGCTTTCTTGTATTTGTAAGCCCATAAGTGCCCAATATGATTTGCTTTGTACCACGTGGGCGTACTTTATTTAATGCCTTTTGTATCTCGGACTTTAAATACTTATCTGCTAATATTGTTTCCCAATCGTCTAATTCTATTTTTACCCTGTACAAGCCATGTATATGCAATTTTTTTTCAGACTTTGCAGATAGTTCCTTTGCAAATTCGAAGCTATGCGTATCTTCATTTATTTTTACTGCATATCCTTTGGTACGTGTTCTAAAATAAGTATAATCTTCTTTATTACTTGCTGTAGGGGCATCATCTGCATTATCTATTTCTTCTAACCATACATTTTTTAAGCCCGGTATTCTATCTATGAGTAACCGCCTATAGTCTTCAACGGTTATTGGGTGTGTAGTAAGTATTTCTTTTGCTGTAAAAAAACTATTGGTTTTGTTTGGTTTTGTTTCTCCTTTCTTGGTAAGCAAGTCTGCCATAGAAAAATTACTCCTATAACCAATATCTGTTATGGCATAGCACAATAATTCTAAAATGGTAACCCCGGGGTCATGCAAGTTATAATCTGTCCATAGTTTTCCGCTCAATGCCTGCAAATATTCCATACCCTTTTCTCTTAAAAAAAGATAATCTTCTGCTTCTGTAAGCGGTTTGTTTTTTTCTATATATAATGTTTCTTCTAGCATTTGTTATAATAATTTCTAGTACGATAATTTAGCATGGCTTATTTATATTTATGATGTGCACCCCAGCAGATGTAAGTATACTGCTTTCTAATACCGAATTAAACTCATCTTCATTTATACCAGCGGCCATATCATCTTCCCCACTTTTTAGTTTTATCATTTTAAAATTAGACACATAGTCCACATACGCACTTTCATCCAATAGATTTATTATTGACGACCGATGTATGGATCCACTAAATGAAAGCTTTATGGGATCATTGTTTATCCACGGGGCTAAATATTCTGTAATGATTCGCCCTAGTTCCGCAGCATAATATTGATCATTATATTGCGGATGTAAAACCACATCGGCCTCTATTCTTATTTTTTCATAAATAGGGTTTATCACTTTTACTTTAGCAAATGGCGATTTGTATTTACTAATAAATGCATTTATTTTTTGAAGATTGCCCACACTTACCCTTGGCTCCAGTTTGTTGTAAGTAGCCGTGTTTACAAGGTTTGGTATTACAATAATGGTTGTATGGCCAGGTGCATATTCTGTTTGCTCTGTAGTGTGCGATATGCATTTTGTTTTATAAATAAATGGAAAATTTTCTAGTATCATACGCTCATAATCCCAAATATTCCATACCCGTTGTTTGTGTCTCAAGCGCTCACTTACCCGTGTGTAAAAATGCGTTTTTTCTTCCTTCATTTTTCCATCGTAAGATTCAAAAGGCTGTGTTACTGCTTTTACTCCGTCGGGCTTTTCTAAAAATTTTGCTATACTTTCTTTAGCAAGCGGCTTGCTTAAATGTGCAGGGTCATTTTCATTATCATCAAAAATGGCAATAGCTGCTTGGGCTTTTATGCTTATCATTTTGGGGTAAGCTTCGCTATCAAAACCTACAGCTGCTTTTAGCCATACTGTATTATCATCAATAATAGTATGTGTTGTATCTGCTGTAAGTGGTAATAAGTTAAACGAAATAATACCACTTTGTGTAAGGTTTTGTGTGCTATCTTTTAAAATTTGTTGTGCTGTAAGTGTTTGCCACACATTTTCTTTTAAACTATACCAAGCAATGGGTTGAGTGGTTTTATTTACATCGCCCGAGTCTTCTTGTATTTGAAAATAAAGATTTAACAACCCTACATTTTTAAAATTATTGATACCAATTAATACATTTCCATTTTCATAAATAACTGGAATAATATTTTGCGTAGTATTTTCTACAATGTCAAAACCAAATGGATGAATGTGATAATATGCTACATCAGCAAAATCAAGCTGCAATGTATAATCCAAAGAAAGATCAGACAATTTAGGTTCCAATGGTTTTTGGGGAATAGTACTTCTTGCTATAACGGCAGCCGTAAATTCTTTTATGTATTTTTCGTAATCCAAAGCTATATCAGATAAAGTTAGTTTAATAAAACTGCCTTCAGTATCTGGCATTAATGCGGTGGTATTATTGTCTATTGTGTTTGTAAATTTTCCGGCATTCTGGTTTATGCTTACGCCATTGCGATATGCTTTTGTAAGTGAGCTCCATTTTTTATCATTCAACACAAATACATTTGCAAAATAATAAGAACCAATATAGGCATCTACTTTTTCAATAGCACTTACAAAATTTTTTTCTAAAATTTTATTTTCTTTTGTATTGTTGTAAGAAACTTTGCTAGCCATGGGTTTTCCTTCTAGCATTTCTTTAGCAGAAAAATTAATATTATTCATTGCCGAATAGCTTGTAATTACATCTTCTGTATTGGGTTGTAGCAAGTTGTAATGTAAAGAAAAACGTTGTAAAAATTTATTAAACGCTAGTGGATAACCTACATAAAAACCAGACCCTAGCGTAGGGGTAATACCAAACGGAAAAAATGGTTTTGCTGTTTCTAATGAACCATTATCACTTTCCACTAAAAGATTACGCACATTGGTTACATTAATGTTTACTTTAAAATTTGCATTTTGTAAATTTATATCCTTTAAAAAATCATATGCATAATCATTGTTTGTTGGTGGATTCAATTTTATTTTAATAATAGGGTGTTTCGATTGATACCCTCCTGTATGTACTGCATTATCGTAGTTTACAAATGCTGGGCTCTTTTCTGAGATGATTATTTTTATACTACCGGGTACATTTGTAACAGTTGTAGCAGCTGCCCAGGCATCGGCAGCAGTATATGATACAGCCAATGCATTGGTGGCTAACTGCGGCAAACCAGAAATCATAATACTGATTGTTCTTGTACCCTCTTGTAAATAAAATGCTGGGGATGATAGCATAAACCCAATATCTGCTACAGCATTTGTAACGTCCCCAAATGTTGTCCAGCCATTACTTTTACTCAGTTCGTTACTTTCTGCATGTATAGAAATTGTATTTGCTGTATTATTCTTATTTAAAAACACTGTTTTTACATTGCTTACCTGTGCCGCATTTACAAGTACTTCATCAGCAAGCTTATAATACAATTCTTTTCCAATATCATCTTTGCCTGCTTTAAAAATTGTACCAGCATCTATTTTTTTATGCTGTACATCTTTTTCTAACTCAAAGAAGAGGGCTACTTTATCTGGCTGTGCAGTCTTTTCTTTTAGTTGCAATATTTCTTTATAATAAAAATCGAGGTGCTTGCCGCCTAATGCATTTATACTGTTTTGTGCAAAGCCAAATAAACGAAGAAAAGTAAAAAATAATGCTATGTGGGGTTTTGTTTGAGAAATGGTATCAAGTTTTTCAAAAATAAATTTTCCAGCATCATAATTATTATTGTCCTCTGCTATTTGTTTTATTTCTGCAAAAAAAGGTTGCCAGTGTATAGTTGCACTACCATCCGACGGAAAGAAATAAACATACTTTGCGTATGCATAACTCAAGCGTACAAGCTCAGGAATACCCTGTTCATCTACTTTTACATAATCATCGCCTAATGCTTCAGGAAAGCGCTCATGCTGAGTTGTACCTTCTCTTTTTAATGAATGTGGTATGTTACAAATTTCACTCATGATTAAATATTTGTTCCTTCATTTAAATAAAAGGGATATACAATGTTGTGCCTCGTATTCGTATTGCGTATTCTATATTCTATATAAATATTTATTATACCTTCTTCTTCGCTTGCAATAAAAATTACTTCTAAAGGTTCTACTCGTGGTTCAAAATAATAAATGGCAGTAAACACCCAGTCTTTTACCTGTGTTTGCATACTCAATGTCATAGGCTCAAAAAGCATTACCTCAAGGTTACAACCATAGCTTGGCTGCATAAGCCTTTCGCCTACTCTGGTTGAAAGCAGTATGTGCAAACTACTTTCAATGTCTGCCAAGTCAGTCATCATTTTTACTGTTAATGATTTGTGGTCAAACTCTGGTGGAAATGCCCAGCCCCTGCCCAAAAATGATTTTTCTTCGTTCATAAAATAAATTTTTATCCGCCAATAATTACTGTGGGGCAGCCTACCGCCGCCATAGCCCCACACAAACAAGCATCGGTAGTTCTTACTGCCATTTTACCTCCAATTTTTACAGTAGCACTACCCTTTGGGAAAATGCTACTTGTAAGATGCCCTGTATTTGGAGGGATAACACATACATGATTATCTCCCATTACCGCAGCAGGCATTCCTCCTATCATTACCGTAGCTACGCCAAGCCCTACAATAGTACCTCCATGGTTTGTTACATCTCCTACCCTTGCTGCTGCCGGCATTTTTTATTTTTTTATTAGTTAATATTTACCATGCTACCTTTTATTTCTGTAATAGCACTCGAGTTTATTTTTACACCGCTTGCTCCATCTGCATTCAATTTTCCTCCCTTCGATTTTATTTCTATATCCTTACCTGCGGTAATAGATATTTTTCCACTATCTGCTTTTATTATTAAATCTTTGGCACTGTTTATTTCAATGCCTTTATCGTTGAGTATAATTTTATTTTTGTTTTCATCTTCCACACTTATGCCTTTTGCATCTTCACTTATAATAATTTTATTTCCCTTTGGTGTTTCTATGGTTATGCTTTTCTTCTCATCATCAAAAATCATTTTCATCTTTTCTCTGGTAAAAATGCCTTTCTCATGGTTTTTATCATCTGGTTTTATGGGTGATGCATTTTTGCTGCTGTGCATACAACCCAGTATAACGGCATGCCTAGGGTCTGCATTTAAAAACCCTACCACCACTTCATCTCCTATTTCGGGTCTAAAAAAGCTTCCCCTTTCTTTTCCTGCATCTAGCGTGGCTACCCTTGCCCATACGGCATCTTCATTTGCAGATGCAGAAGGAAGTTTTAATAAAACCCTAAACTCATTTTCAGGGTCGTCTTGCAATTTAGAAACTACACCAATTTGCAATCCATGTACTGCAGGTAATAAACCTTCTGCCGGTGCAGCCATAATATTGCTATAATATTCTGCATAGGGTTCTGGCTTGTAGCCAAACTGTAAAGTCGTTTCCCATAACCCGTTATCTATTTCGTGGCGCACAGCCCACACAAATGCTTTGCCACTAAATCGCTTACCAATTTTATTTAACTGCAATACATCGCCTGGTTTTATTTTATGAAAGCCTATACATTTTGCGTAACCTCTAATTTTTGAAAGTTTGCTTTTTATTTCCATCGCATTTGCCCATCCTGTTAACTCGTTTTCTTTAAGAGCACCACCATGGTAGTGAAAGTTTTCTTTGTTTTTTAATGTAGAAGCTATTATAGAGCCTGCAAGATTACCCAACTCAGTAAGTCCACTAACATTAGGCTCTCCGCTTTCACTTTTTTGGTCAGCAAAATTCCAAGAGCTTGCTTTTACTGCAGTATATACATCCGTGCCATCTATCTCTCCATCAAACTCAATGATAGATGCGCCAAAATGTAATGTGAGTGTAGGCACTGCAGATAATGTTGGTTTTTGTACCATTACTTTATCATCATCCGTTACTACATACATGCCATTTTGTTCGGCACGCATATTTATAAAATCCCAATCGCTACAATTGTACTGTATCATTTGTTTATGCGTTACATTGCTTGTTGTAACCTCTTTTTTTACACCTGCTTTTTGCAATACTTCTTCTATGATTTCGCTATCTTTTTTATCTGCAAATACCGCACTTTTTCTATTTGTAGTGGTTATAAAGGCTTCGTGTTTTAAAGTAATGTTTAAAAAAGTGCCTTCATCTGGCAATACCCTTATACCATGCTTCACAATAATGCCTTTAAAAATGGTTTCATCTTTTGTATGATACCCTGCTTTTATTTCTATTTTTACTCCAGGTTTTAATTCTTCTTTATCGCTCAATTCAAATTCTTCTTTGGCTACATCCCCATCTACCAATACCATTGTAGCAGTACCAATTTTATTTATTTCTTTGTGTGTAGAAATAGATACTACCCTATATTTTTGCGCCATATCTTTTCCATTCACCATTATGCGAAAGGTTACCAAATCTGGCGAAGCTGCTGTAGGCACATTACGAGATGATGTTGTGGCAGGAATCATATTTATATGCTTGAATTTTCTTGTTCGATAATCGGTGGAAATACAATTCGTTGTCCTGTTTTATTTTCTCTGATACTATTCATATTGTTTGCACGAGCTACTTGTACATACAACAAATTATCGTCGTACATATTATTGCTCATGTTTAAAAAATGATCGTGTTGTTTTAGTTCACGTATATGTGTGAGGTCAGGTGATTGGGCATTGGCTATTATTGCTTCTAAAGCTTTATCACCAGTCGTTTTAAAACTAACATTAATCTTTGCTCTTAATGGCTTGCCAGATTTGTGAAAAAGGTTATAAGTGATATCGATACTGCTAAGAACACAATTAATTATGACTGCACCATATACTATTTGTACATAGTTTGGTTGATGAATGGTACCTTCATATTTATAAACTACTTTTAAAAGTTTACCAATTTCATTTACTACATAAGCTTCATTTTGTTTTTTCTTTTTACTATCTAACACTGTTACATCCGCACCTTCAAATCCTGTTCCATCAATTATAAATTCAAAACTAAAATCCTGAGCAGGTATAGACATATAACTGACCGTTGGAGTGCCTCCAGTAACAGGTGTTTCTACTCTGTTAATTTGTAATTTTAAATTTAAAGAAGTAGGGTTAAATGGAACAGAAAAAGCATCTCCCTTATCATTTTCTTTAAATGTGTCTTTCTTATAAGCCGTAATAGTAAGCTTTGCAGTCTCGCCATGTGAAGTAAGTTTATTTACAAACTTCGATGCTAAATCTTTTAAACTCATCTTTCATTTTTTTTAAGTTGCTTAGCTAATTTGTTTACCACTTTTAATATTTTTTTATTCACTTCACTCAATGCATCATTTGATTTAGCCACAGTACTTACTCCTTCATTTACTACTGCTCTTATTACCAATTCTTTTATTTCTACAGGCATTTTCTTCTTTTTTATTTTTTTAAAAAGGTATAACACTACCTAAACTCATTTTTTTAGAGAATTGATATGCTAGCTCAATGGTTTCTATTACAATTGCATTGTTTTGTGCATTCAGATCTGATATAGTCATTTTTACCGGATACGCATTTTTAAAAGACCATGCACTTACCGGCAAATGCAAATCGTTTAATAAGGTAACCAATACAGTAACAGGTTTTATATCAAAATCATAAATAGTACTTTCTGCCCACTTAGTAAGTTTTGACGGTGCTTCAGATAATCCTCGTTTGAGTACTAGGTTAGGAAACTTAGTACGCACGGGCATCTTATACACAAAACCATTCTCTCCACCTACAGCTAAATCCTCAGTAACGAGTTCGGCTGAGAGGCCGCTAACCTCCAAAAAACGGAGGTCAGCGGCAGCTCCACTTTGAAAGAGCTCTATAAATGACACAGAAAAATGAAACCCCGGTAATGGATATAATGATGCTTTACTTGCCATGCTGTTTGTTTTATAATGCTTCTACTGTAATGCCTTCGTGAGCTAGTTCCATTGATTCTATAGCTACTTCATTGCCTGTAGCTTTTAGTGCACCGCCATCTACTTTTACAGGAAAAGCGTTAAAAAGTTTCCACACCATTACTGGGCTATGTGTTTCGTCTAGCAATGAAATGGTGATATCTCTGCGTTCTATTTTATTTAACTGATGGGTGTTCCATAAGTTAAAAAACTCATTGTCATTTTTCATCATCCCACGCTTTAGGGTTACGTTGCCATATTTTTGCATACCAGGCATTTTAGTGGTAGAATAATCAGGGCTTAAGCCATGCCTGTATTCTATAACTTGGGTTTCTACATTTAGGCCTGTTACCTCCGAAAACCCAATATTAGAACCTCCCCAATCTACCCGGAAATGAAATACCGGAAATGGATATTTTGTTGCCATAAAATTTATTTTAATTGTGTTGTTTAAAATTGTTTTTTATAAATCCGAAAAAATTAACTCTGTGCTAAAAGGTGTGAAAACTTAAGAATGATGAACTCTGCAGGCCGAACAGCAGCCATGCCAATTTCTACAATCATTCTACCTTCCAATACATCTTGCGATGTCATGGTACTACCAAGGCCTATGCTCACATAGTAGGCATGATTAGGCTTTGCACCCTGCAATGCACCTTGGCGCCACAAGTTGTTTAAGAAGTTTTCTAATTGTGCTTTTACACGTAGCCATGTGTTGGCATCGTTGGGCTCAAACACGGCCCAGCTTGTAGATTTTTGGCAACTCTCTTCTACAAAATTGAAAAACCTACGCACAGGTACATAACGCCACTCGTTATCATTGCCTGCAAGCGTGCGGCTACCCCATACCATTATGCCTTTGCCCATAAAGGAGCGTATAGCATTAATGGATTTACCTGCTGTTGGGTCTATGTTAAGCCCATCTTGTATACCATCATCTACTTTTACAGTTAAACTTGCAACATTGTTTAGTGAAACATTTGCAGGTGCTTTCCATACACCTCTGTCATTATCTACAGATGCATAAACACCGGCAATGGAAGAAGATGGTGCTAGTTCGTTTACATACAAAGTAGCTAGTGCTCCTCTCATAGCATCTTTTATTGGTTCTGTTACTAATACATCATTCATCATTTTTGTATTCAAAGTAGATGCTGCGGGAGGGTTACTGCCATCAATTTTATTGTGCGTAATTTTTACAGTAGCTTCTGTGTATACAAGTGTTAAATTGCTATTCAAAAAAGGATAATAAGCTGCACCATATTTTAAATTATTCATACCTGTAGCTCCTCTAAAATCATCTACATTAGAAACATCCGCAATTACAAATCTGTCTTTTAATTTATTACATTGAGCTAGTGCAGAAATTAATAATGGCCCATAGTTTGCAGCAGCTAGGTTTTCAAAAGCCTCTGGCATACATATAATCGTTGGTTCATCAAATTGTTCTAACGCATTAAGGCTTGGGGTAAAATCTCCCGCAACCTCTACAGCTTTAAATACTCCATTAGAAACGATGTAACAAGGACCACCCCCATTTGCAAAATAAATTTGCATATGATAATAAAGCGAGGACTGTTTTAAATTAGCAGGCAAAGGTTTAATTGCCTTTACAACTCTATTAATTAACACCGCACCTGCAACAATATCCGTTATTTCTACTTCCAAAGATTCTGCTTCAGCTCCTCCAAAAAACTTTTCATACTCCAGCAATGAAACAATTCTTGTAGGTACATTTTTCAACGGTTCTCCATTTACCCCAATGGCTTTTTCCGTATACCCAATAAACGCTGGTATAGCGGTTTCTACTTCTGCTACCGATGGTGGTAGCTTTGTTATTTCCTGAACGTAAACGCCAGGTGTTTTGTTTACAGACATAATATTTGTTTTAAATTTTTAGGAATTTGTTTTATTTAAAATTGGTATATAATTTTTTCAGGTTCTACAATTAATGGTGGCGATGAATTTGATGCACTAGAATAACTATACTCTTTTGTCAATACAATTTCTATTAACCCTGTTTTGCCAGATAGCTCATTGTTTGTATCTATGTACACAGGAAAATTTGGCTGTCCTTCTAGTAAAAGCTCATGATTACCAGCAGGCCGATTGGTTAAATCTACTGTACAGTTATAATTACCATCATCATCACTTTTTACATTTAGTGCTGGCGAACCTTCTTTCAAAATACCAATAGCATTTTTGTTTACTTGAAATTTTTTCTCTCCAACAGCGAGCCCTGGCACATTATGGTTAAAAACAGCTGCATAAATATTTGTTTTACCTATAACATTCTCACCCGAGAATTTATATATCCATTTTCTATTGTCAAAAGGGATGTTGGGTAATTTTTTATTCAATTGATGAAGCAGCAATTTATTTTGTG
>JAYSWO010000196.1:0-12134 GCA_043717975.1 Ferruginibacter sp.
CACCCTCATTTTATGCCCGAGTTTCAATTTTGAGTGTTTACAATACTTTCAATTATGTAATTTTAGGGAATAATGATTATCTCGGACAACAATAATTAATAACTTTAATTTTTTACATTTGTAAAAGTATTTCTACAAAAAAATGAATTATGAAAATATTAATTATCTTTTTAAGTATTTGTTTTTTTACATCAATTATTTCTTGCAAAAAAGATAAAGCAGAAGGGTTACCAGCAAAACACTGTTGGCAGTTAGTAGATAATTTTGGAAATGATTTAGCACAAATATGTGATAAAACGGAAGCAGAACTCATAGCATGTGTAGGCAACAATACATGCGGAAATTTCTTGGGAGGCAATACCATAACAACCTGCAATTATTATCAAACGGATGGAGAAAAATTTTGTTACCAAATAGGTAATATAACGCCTGATCCTATGACCGAAAGCCAAGCAAAACTGATAGCAAAATGTTATTACGGCAATGCGTCACTTATTAAATTAGATTGTTTAGCATGTAAGTTTTGGTATACTAGAGAAAAACAACAAAAGAAACCTGCTGGTGTTATTTATTATTCCTCAATAACAAAAAGAAACTACTGTGGTGATACATTAACAAAAATATTTCAAGGCAAACAAGTTATAAGAAAAGACGATGCTGATTCATTAGTCATTATCCAATTTAGTAATAACGGGCAAAATTGGTAAATACAATCATAAAACTATTTTTAATACTACTTTTCTCCAGTATTTTTACCAAATGGATGCCAAGCAATTTTACGAAAATAGAATAGAAACGATAACCGCAGAGCAAAAAGTACTACAACAACGCAAATCTATTTTCGGTATTTTACGGCTTGGAAGTATGCTTGCCATTATAGCAGCATTTTATTTTTTATGGTCAATAAATAAATTTTACGCCATTGTCGCAGCTGTAATTCTTGTAATTATTTTCATTCAACTTATTTATAAAGACCTTGCAAACAAAGCTGCCATAAAACATTTGCAACAGCTCATCAATATTAATAACAATGAGTTAAAAGCATTAGAAGGAAAATACAGCCAATTTGAAGATGGTGCACAATTTACCCCACACGACCATTTTTATGCAAATGATATGGATGTATTTGGTAGAGCATCGTTATTCCAATTTTTAAACAGAACAACATCTGAACTTGGTGCAGAAAAATTAGCCTTTTGGTTGCTTAACCCCACATCAGTAGAAATAATATTGCAAAGACAAGCAGCCGTAAAAGAGCTAGCTACAAAAAACGAATGGCGGCAAAACCTACAAGCCATTGGTAAAGAAAGCAGCATTAAAATAAATACACTACAAAAAATTAAACATTGGCTACAAGAGCCAAATTTATTTTTACAATTTAAACCATGGCAGTGGTTGCGTTGGTTATTGCCAATTATTATTTGTAGCATTACCGTATTGTACAGTTTTGATATAATCACAGAGCAGCTTTGGTATTTATTTCTATTCATTTTTTTAGCCATTGCATTCCAAATAAACAAAGTAGTAGCACCATTGCACAATACGCTCTCAAGCATGGTAGATGATTTATCTATTCTTTCGCAAAGCATAGCTGCCATTGAAAAAGTACCATTTACTTCTCCCCTATTACAACAATTAAAAACAGATTTACAAAAACAACATATAGCAGCATCTGCCAAAATAAAAAAATTAAAAAAAGTTTTAGACAGGTTGGATTTACGTTACAACATCATTATGGCTATCCCACTAAACATTTTCCTCATGTGGAATTTGCAACAAGTATTGGCATTAGAAAAATGGAAAAAAGAAAATGACGATAATGTGCAATTGTGGTTTGATACACTAGCTGAATTTGAAGCATTACATAGCCTTGCCACATTGCATTTTAATCATCCTTCCTATTGTTTTCCTACACTAAAAGAAAATCATTTTTTTATGGCTGCCATAGAGCTTGGGCATCCACTAATACATCAAAACAAAAGAGTAAACAATTTTATAAACATACAAACTGCTGGTGAAATAATGCTTGTAACTGGCAGTAATATGGCAGGCAAAAGTACTTACTTGCGTAGCATAGGTATAAATGTAATACTCACTATGGCAGGCGCTCCTGTTTGTGCCAACTCTTTTGCACTTTCGCCTGTGCAATTGCTAAGCAGTATGCGCATAGCCGATAATTTAGAAGAAAGCACTTCTACTTTTTATGCCGAATTGAAAAAACTAAAAACAGTAATAGAAAAAATAAATGTAGGCGAAAAAGTATTTGTACTGTTAGATGAAATTTTGCGTGGCACCAATTCCCTCGACCGCCATACAGGTTCAGAAGCCTTGATACGCCAACTCATTAAGCAAAAAGCTGCAGCAATATTAGCCACTCACGATGTAGCATTAGCAGCCCTAGAAAAAGAATATCCTAAAAATGTACTCAACTTTCATTTTGATGCACAAACAAAAGGCGAAGAATTATTTTTTGATTACAAACTAAAAGAGGGCGTTTGTACAAATATGAATGCAAGTTTATTGATGAAGAAGATTGGTCTGGAGATTAGTTAAAGGTTAATGATATTAAAATTCATTACCGTGAGTAAGTGAAATAATTTTATTGGTAAAAAATTTATTGCGTTTCATTAACTTTATAAATATATTAGTTGTGGCTTTTCTGCCGAATAAATATTGTACAAATTTTCCAATTTTTACCCTTGTAAAAAAATTATTTTTCCAAGCTTTTGCATAATTCTTTTCAAGTTGTGGTCTGGTAATATTGTTTTGCAAAAAGGCTGAAATGTTTGTTGCGGCTATCTTAGCACTGTGCATGGCCATACTCATGCCGTTGCCACATAAAGGAGTAATCATGCCAGCTGCATCGCCAAGCATAAGTACATTGTTTTCTACTGCATTTTTTTTGCTAAATGAAATTTGAGAGATAGAAACTGGCATATCATATAATTTTTGCATGCTTGCAAAAAGGTTCTTCAAATAAGGATTTTCTGATAAAATTTGTTCCTCCGCTTTTTCAATACTTCCTGCATTTTTTATGTTACTTGCTTTGGTAAGATAACATACGCAATATTTATTGTCTTCAATTCTTGATATACCACAATAGCCATCTTTAAAGTTGTGCAATGCTATCATATCATTTGCAAAATCTGTTTTTACATGATACTTTATGCCAACAAAATTGTTTAACCTATCAGAGGTTTTAGAAGTAAATGGTCTTTTCCATTTTACATCAAAATTGCTGCGCTTACCCCAAGAGCCACAGCATACTTTACTTTGGTATATGCCTTGCGTAGTTTTTATCGTAAAAATATTTTCTACAAATTGTACATCTTCTGCTTTGCAATTTTGTAAAATGGTTACACCAATACTTTCTGCAATGTTTTTTAAAGTATTGTCCAGTGTGTATCGGCTTATTCCAAAGCCTCCAAGGTCTAAATCACTATATAATGAATTTCCATTTGGAGAAGTAACCCATAATTTCTTTATAATGGGCAGATTCAATTCTGACAATGGCACTCCCATTTCTGTTTCTAAATAATGCCAGCTTTCTAGGCTAATATACTCACCACAAACTTTATGAAAAGGATAGGTTTCTTTTTCAAATAATATAACTGAAAAGCCTTGCTTGGTAAGGGATATAGAAAGTGTGAGCCCTGCAAGGCCACCACCAATAATTGCTGTATCGTAGATTTTATGTTGCATTAAAAAACTATAAATAATTATAATGTCAATCTGAGCCTGCCTTTAACGGCAGACAGGCTTTTCGAATACGGGTTTAGATAATAGAAATTCCGATTTAGCTTACGCTTGCTTCAACAACTCATACTAACAAAATGTATATCAAACTTAAAAATTTATTCATTCTTACAAACAATTAAATATCTAAATGCCCATTTCCATTGTATTGCAACATTTTTCATACCCGCTTTTTCAAAAATGGATATCCATTCTTTTTTATGAAAACCTCTAGCTACAGAAAGTGGTGCATCATTCTTTACAAGATATGATTTTGAAAATAATCTTGTAAGCCATTTTATGAGAAAATAAGCAATAGAATTACGTTCTAAATCGTTTATAAAAAATCCCTTGCTGCTATTGTTAGTCATCCATTGTAGCATAAAAATGAGTTCTTCCTCTGTAAAATGGTGGCAAAAAAGAGAAGAGAAAATTATATCTGGTTTTGTATCAAAACCTACTTTGCTATAATCATTGGCTATCCAATTTGTATGTAAAGATGGATATTGTTGTTTTGCAAAATCAATACATTCTTTTTTTAAATCTATTCCTGTAAAAGTAAATACAACATTTTTTATTTTAGAAACAGCTTTCAAATTATCTCCACCACCACAACCAATTTCACAAATATGTAGCGCTTTATTTTCTTTAATAAATGCTTGCACTCCTGCAATTGTAATGGCATGCCCACCAAGCAAAGTATTAATCGTATTGAGTTCTTGCATGTTTTTCTTAATATCTTCAAAAGGGATATTATCAGCATCCAACAATTCTTTCGTATAACTTCTATGTGTGAGATTAGCCATACGTTGCAGTAAAAGTTTCCATGGTTAAGCCTGGGCCAAATGCAGCACCAAACACTACTTCATTGTATTTTACATCATTTTCAATTTCATTCATTATCTTTTGCAATACAAATAAAACAGTGGGTGAGCTCATATTCCCATAATCATTTAGTACTTCATAAGAATTATTAAATGCTTCTTTATGTATTTTCAACGTATCTGCAATGGTATCTACAATTTTTTTTCCACCGGGGTGTATGCACCAATGTGTAACATCTTGTATTTTTCGGTTGGTTTTTTGCAAAGCATTCCCTACCAACGTTTCAAAATCTGCTTTTATCAGCTCAGGTATGTATCCGCTAAGTGTCATTAAAAACCCGTTAGATGATAACTCCCAAGCCATATCTTTTCTTCCATCAAAATTTACATCACTAAAAAAGTTTTCTATTTGCAATCCATTACCAGCATCGTTGTGTTGCATTAGGATAGCTGCACAACCATCTGCAAATAGCAAAGATGATGTTAGGTTGTCTACAGTAGGTTCTGTTTGAAAATGGAGTGTACAAAACTCCGTACACACGATAACTACATTTGCATTTTTATCATTGTTACAAAATGCATCTGCCAATTTCATAGCATGTATGGCCGCATAGCATCCCATAAAGTTTACCGAAGTACGAAAAATATTTTTTGGCAAATTCATCAACTCAATCAGTTGCAAATCTAGCCCTGGTGCACTCATACCTGTACAACTTACCGTAATAAGGTGAGTAATATCTTTTGTATCTATTTTACCTGCTACACATTTATTAATGGTTTCTTCAGAAAGTTTTGCTGCATATTTATTATACATATCCATTCTTGCACCAATGCTTGGCACAGGCAATAAATTGTCTGTTTCATTAAAAAAAACCCTTTCCTTTTTACTTATATCAAAATCGGGAATTACAGAATGCCTAAACGCAATACCACTATGGTTGTACAAGAATTTTAATTTTCTTGTATCCATTTCATTTTTATTATAGATTTTATCGGCAAAGTCAAATAGTGTGCTTTGCGCATGTTTGTATGCTGGTACGCCTGATGCTATAGAAATTATTTTACTCAAAGTTTTTCAATTAATAACACAGCAATAAATGCTGCATTGGTACAAATAGATGCGATGACATTCATACGCATGGTATTTTTAAAATTTGCTTGTGTTTTGTCTTTTCGAACTTTCATCATCCACCAAAGAAAATAAACTAAAGTTGGTAAGGTAAACAATGCAACGGTAAAAAATAAATGTTGATCAAGATTTAAAAAAAAATAAATGGCTAAACTATTCATGGCCATAAAAAAAGTTAGTCCTGTAAAGATAAAAGTACCATTGTATCCTAATATCATGCTTAAGGTTTTTACACCATCGGCTCTATCTTGCTCGTGCTGGTATATTTGTGTGAGTGGGTAAAAACTACCAATTAACAGTGCACTTGCAAGCATGGGTAAATAAGGAAATGATAAAATTTTATCTGTACTAGAACCAAAGTAAACCAAAAAATAAACAATAGCACCTTGAAATGTACTGGTTACGATAAAACCAATAATGGGATATTTTTTTAACCGAATACCTCTAAAACTGTATGCACGAGATGCCGCAATGAAGCCCGCTACACAAATGGCACAATAGATATTAATACATGCACTTGCAATAAATGCAATAATATCCATAGCAATGGTAACATAAAATAATTCTTTGGTAGGCATTAATGGATTTTTAATGCCTCCAATGCTATCCGTGTCTCTATCCATATAACTATTATAGCCATTGCTTGCTGGATATACCAATAAATGTAATATGATAAAAATAGACACAGCATGAAACACATGAATATGTTCTACCTGACTTAAGGCAAACCAAAATACTGGCATTAAAAAAAAAGAAAATTTTATACGGAGTAATTGTACCGTAGAAGCCTTTAACATTAAAAATATTTGCTGTAATTTACGCTTTCTTTCGTAGAAAAGTTTTTTACTGGTAATTTTATAAATATCAACTCATTTAATGATAAAATTAATAAGGATTTTTTGTTGGGGTACGATGATAAGTTTTCTTGGTTCATTGCCATTGGGAACCCTTAATGTGGCAGCTATGCAATTGGGTATTTACGAAAGTATTAAAAATGCCGTATTGTTCTCACTTGGTTCTTTATTGGTAGAAATGATTTATGTGCGTATTTCTTTGGTTGGTATAAACTGGATAAATAAGCAACAAAAATTGATGAGTATTATGCAATGGATAACTTTTGGAATTATTGTTGTACTAGCATGTGCCAGCTTTTATGCAGCTATGCAAACATCTGCTGGTACAGAAAATGTAGGTATCAATCCTTATGAAAATATAAATATAAATCGTTTTTTATTGGGTATGGGTTTATGTGCTATTAATCCTGTGCAGATTCCTTTTTGGTTTGGATGGAGTACGGTATTATTTTCTAAAAAAATATTGGAACCTGTAAAAGCACAATACAATAGTTACATCGTTGGCATTGGCCTAGGTACACTGGCAGGTAATTGTGTGTTTATTTTTGGTGGGAAATGGATGGTAAGTCGTATTGCCAATTCACAACAATATTTGAATTGGGTTATTGGTGGGATATTTGCAGTAACGGCGTTGATAACATTGTGGAAGATTTTGAGGAAGAAGAAGGAAGTTATTGTTTAATGAGTTCTTATAATTTCAGTTATATCTTTTACATTATTTTTTATCATTATTCCATTTACATCATAAAATTTCCAATTTTTTCCGGTGTTTGATTCTATTTTTATTTGTGTTCCTGGTGTCTCTTTTATTTTTTTCTTTACTAATTTAAATTCTCCTTTAGCCATTTGAGTTCCATTTTCATACCAATAATTCCAAAACCCTTTTTTAAATTCATACCCATAAATACTTGGTGCTGCACCTCTACATACTTTATAAGCACCAATATTATAGTTTCCTTTCGAAAATAATTTTCCATTAGGATAATATGATTTCCATTCTCCAATTTTTCTATAATTAAATTCCTCTTTGTAATCAAAGATCAATTTCCCTATATCTATACCACCAAAACTATTTTTGAGTGTATCAGTATAAATATAAAATAATTCGTAATTATCTCGCATCTGAAATTTGCTCTTTTCAAAACTAATAGTTGTTTTTATGCTATCTAATTCCCCTGTTTTATAAAGTGATACCGTTCTTTCCCATGTTGTTTCAGCAGAACTAGATTTTGTTTGTGCCAGTAATATATTCGGAAGAAAAATAAAAGCTAATAATATTTTTGTCATTTTGCCAAATTAAAACTAATCAAATTTGGAATAAGCAATTTAACAATTGAACAATAAAACAATTTAACAATCAGCCTTCCATCTCCACCGCCCACCTATCCCTTTCATCCGGACTCAACTTCCATGGCGCAAAGTTTGTTTCAATATTTGTAAACATACCATTCCACTCTTGTGGTGCATTGCTGTCTTCCATAATGAGGCTACGGCGCAGTTCTATAATAATATCGAGTGGCGAAATACTTACAGGGCATTCTTCTACACATGCATTGCAGGTAGTACATGCACGCAATTCTTCTACCGTAATAAAATCGTTTAGCAACGTTTTTCCATCATCTACAAAGCTGCCATTCTTTTCTATATTTTTTCCTACTTCTTGCAAGCGGTCACGGGTATCCATCATTATTTTTCTTGGGCTCAATAATTTCCCCGTCATATTTGCAGGGCAGGCAGATGAGCAGCGCCCGCACTCTGTACATGCATACGCACCCATGAGGCTTGTCCATTTCAAATCAAAAATATCTTTAGCGCCAAATTTTACTAGTGCTTGTTCTCCCGTGGGAGCAAGTTCTGGCTGCATCATGTACTTTACTTCGTTTTGCACGCTTACCATATTTTCCATTTCGCCTTGTGGCTGTAGCTTGCCATAGTAAGAGTTAGGAAAAGCGAGTATAACATGCAAGTGCTTGCTATATGGTAAATAATTTAAGAATACAAATATGCCTGCAATGTGGAGCCACCAACAAGTACGCTCTATAAATATTAACGTAGTAGCAGAAAAATTTTGAAACAATGGCGCAAGAAAACCTGAAATAACGAAATTGCCTGTTTCATGATAATGCTCACTACCTTTCAATTGTAAAGCTCTATCGGTAGCATTCATGATTAAAAACAACGACATTAAAATAATTTCTGCCATTAAAATATAATTGGCATCGCTGCGAGGCCATCCGTTTAAATCCTTGCTCATAAAGCGTTTTATCTTGCTTATGTTTCTTCTTGCTAAAAAAATAACACAAACAGCCAATACGCCAAAGGCCAATATCTCAAAAAAGTTTATGGCAAAAGTATATAAGCCACCAAGCATGCCAAGGAACAAGCGATGTGTACCAAACAAACCATCTAAGATAATTTCTAATACCTCTATATTGATGATGATAAAACCTGCGTAAATAATAAAATGCATAACCGCCACAAATGGTTTGCTAAACATTTTGCGCTGCCCAAGTGCTAGTAAAACAACATTCCTCCAACGGAGTTTACCATCGCCTGTAAACTCTTCTGGCTTGCCAAGAAAAATATTTTTACGAATACGAGTAATGTTTTTTGTAAAAAGCCACACAGCAAAACCTGTGAGGGCTAGGAAGATAATTTGTGGGATATAGTGCATTATAAATTCTTAAATGATAAAGTACATTAATTATTTTGTTGCCAATTTGGGCAAACCAACGGTTCTAAGCATTTCATTTGCTTTATCTACTTTGTCTTGAAAGATAGGCATTTTCTTATATTTTTCCAATGAGTTATCTATCCTTATAATTGGAACTTTCTTTTCGTTTAATTCTTTTATTGTCTTCATATTGCTATGATTTTATTTTTGTAAAATTACATTATTTCCTTCTTACTACAAAAGCAGTATAATCTACTTCTTTTTTAAACTTTTCCCATTCCCCTTCTCTTTGCCCAAAAATTAAAAAATCTTTCTTTATTTCATCAATATATTTTGTAATACCCATTCTGTAAAGCCTAGTTCTAGATTTTGAACTGCCCGTAGCATAAACCCAAACATGCTTTTGTTTATCTGTAAAAGCATATACTGCAGCAACAACAGTAGCCAATACTTGTTCGCTATCTCCATTATTAGAGACTACATTGTCGTCAATATCTCCTGTTTTTAAGTCTTTATCGCCAAATGCAAGGTTATAAAAATCTTTTAATGCCGTTTCACTAAATTTTATAAGCTTGGGAATTTGTCCTTTTGTTCCTTCACTAATAAATTCATACACCATTAAAGATTTTTCGGCCTTTAATTCATATCTAGATAGTTTCATCCATTGTTGATTTTCTATTCATAAATTTACTTCTTTTGTATGAATGTGCAAATAGAAGGCATATCTTTTTCAGCATTAATATTTTATTTTAATTCTTTGTGTTATTTTAGCACTTGGTTATACAACCACAAATAGTACAGTAATCATGATTTTAACTAAAAACGCCGCCGATAAAAAGCTACGACGCATGGCACTCGAAATTGCAGAACGCAATGCGGATAAGCCTGCCATTATTATTATTGGTATAAAAGAAAATGGGCTTTTTATTGCAAAAAAAATAGAACAGTTTTTGGAGCCTATTTTTAATGGTACAGTAAAAACAATCTCTCTGAGTATTAATAAAAAAAGCCCTGAAAGAATAGAACTAAGCGAAGAGGTAAACTTACAACGCCAAGCCATTTTGTTAGTAGATGATGTGGCCAATAGCGGCAGAACCATGTTGTATGCATTAGCGCCCTTACTAGAACGCTACCCAAGCCAAATAGAAACCCTTGCATTGGTAGAACGAACGCATAAGCTTTTTCCGTTGGCATTAAATTATGTCGGGTTATCGGTTTCTACAAAAGAGGAAGAGAATATAGAGGTAATGGTGGAGGGCGGGGAGGTTATGGGGGCGGTGATAAAAATAGTCCCCTAAATCCCCCGAAGGGGGACTTTA
Organism: Ferruginibacter sp.; assembly: GCA_043717975.1. GTDB lineage: Bacteria > Bacteroidota > Bacteroidia > Chitinophagales > Chitinophagaceae > Ferruginibacter. Next base: position 10,536 of record JAYSWO010000196.1, read on the forward strand.
GTCTTAAATAATTTGAGTTCTTTTTCCGCTTCAATCTAGTGCATAATAAAAGATGCCAAAAGATATACTGTTGAACGGAGCGTCGCCACTGAACTTTAATCAAGCACCTTCAGCTCGTAAACAAAAAAATAAAATATTTTTAAAAATACAAATTACCATAATGAAAAGTTCGAAAAAAGAATATTGTCAGGGTGAGCTTTTCGAACCCGATGCACAAAATGAAACCGTCTTCGACTAGCTCAGGCTGACAACTTTTATAATTGATGCAACACAATCAAATCTAAATACTATTATCTAAATACTAAGTACTTTAAAAACATGGAACATTCTAAAATTTTACTACTCCTTATTTTTATTGCAAATGCATTTGTTGCTAAAGCCGATGAAGGCATGTGGCTGCCACAGCTATTGGGCAAGCTTAATGAAAGCCGCATGAAAAGCCTTGGCATGAAAATAAGTGCGGCAGATATTTACAGCATAAACAAAGGCAGCTTGAAAGACGCCATTGTAAGTTTTGGCGGGTTTTGTACCGGTGAAATTATTTCTAGCAAGGGGTTGGTGCTTACGAATCACCATTGTGGTTTTGATGCTATACAAAACCATAGCACACTCGAAAAAAATTATATACGTGATGGTTTTTGGAGCAAAACAAATGCAGATGAAATACCAAACAAAGGATTGTTTGCCACATTTATTGTGCGTATAGATGATGTGAGTGCAGCAGCATTGGTGGGTATTACAAGCAATATGACCGAGGCAGAAAGAATGGCGGCAATTGATAAAAACTTACAACAAATAAATAAGGATGCTAAAAAAGAAGCTACACAAAAAAGTTTTACTCGTGGTTTTTTTGAAGGCAACCAATATTATCTTTTTGTAACAGAAACTTACAATGATGTACGCTTGGTAGGTGCACCGCCAAGTGCCATTGGCAATTTTGGTAAGGATACCGATAACTGGGTGTGGCCAAGGCATACGGGCGATTTTAGCATGTTTAGAATTTATGCTAGCAAGGATAACAAGCCTGCAGATTACTCAGCGGATAATGTACCATTTACGCCAAAAAAATCGTTGAATATTTCAATAGACGGTATTGCAGAAAACGATTTTACGATGGTATTTGGTTTTCCGGGAAGAACGACGGAATACTTATACAGTGAGGCGGTAGAGCAAATAAGAACCATAAACGACCCTGCAAAAATTGCAATAAGGGATAAAGCATTAAATATTATTGATGGTTTTATGCGCAAAGATGAAGGCATAAAAATACAATATGCTGCAAAATATGCAGGCATACAAAATGCATACAAAAAATGGCAAGGTGAAGTGCTTGGCCTTACAAGAACGGATGGTGTGGGTAGAAAGAAAACACAAGAAGTGGAGTTTCAAAAAAGGGTAGATGCTGACCATAGTTTGTATGCAAAATATGGTTTGCTGTTGCAGCATTTGCAAGTGGGGTATAACGATATAAAATCTTTAGGATTGGCAAGAGATTATTATCAAGAAATTATTTCAAAAATTGAAATATTTACAATAGTGGCGCAATTAAATAATTTGGTAAGTGCGTTTGAAAAAAATGGACAAAAGGGTTTTAATGAA
>JAYSWO010000197.1:0-1889 GCA_043717975.1 Ferruginibacter sp.
ATCAAAAATTGTTTGATATTATAAACCCACAAATTGTACAACCCGATATTTTAATTTACTTGCACACACCCGTAAATAAATTGCAAGAAAATATTAAGAAACGCAATCGCAAGTATGAACAAGATATACCAAACGATTATTTATTTAGTTTACAAGAAACATACACACAATATATTAAGCAACACCATATAAAAACATTGTTTGTAGATGCGTCTAATGCTGATTTTATTGATAATCCTGAGCATCTAAAAATTATTATTAATGCATTGGATAAAGATTACGAACAAGGCCAACATTATCTTACACTACCATAATGCAGATTGAAAACAACGATAAGCTACCGTTAGAATTCTGGCATTTTTCTGCTGCTAAATTGTTTTATACACTTGGAGTGCGTATGATTTCTACGATTGTTATTTACCAAGTATTTCATCTTGCCAATACATATATGGTGGGCGTGGCAGGACTAACAGAGTTTTTACCGGCAGTTATTTCTGCCATGTATGCTGGGCATTATATAGATACACACGATAAAAAGAAAATACTTTCTACGACGTATATTTTTTATGTGCTCTGTGGTATCGCATTGGCATTGGTAAGTTCGCCTTATTTCGGTTTATCTGCAAATACAAAAATATATGTCATACTAATAGCCGTTTTTTGTACTGGTGTTATTCGTTCTTTTGCATCACCATCGGCAAGCAGTATGATAGCTGCTATTGTAAACAAAAAAGTTTTTCAAAAAGCCATATCATTAAACTCTTCTACGTATTTAATATCCTCTATTGTAGGTCACGCTACTGGTGGTTTATTAATTGCACTAGCGGGAATATCAAATGCCTATTTTGTGAGTGCTGCTCTCCTACTTGCTGCTACATTGTTTTCTTTAAAAATAAAACCAAAACCCCCGGTAGTTGTAGAGAAAAAAGAACCGATGATAGAATCGATAAAACACGGCTTTCGTTTTGTATGGCAGAGTAAAACATTGTTGGGGGTTATTTCGCTGGATTTGTTTGCCGTACTATTTGGTGGCGCCGTAGCTTTTATACCAGAAATAGCAGAAAATGTATTACACACAAATGCCATTGGCTACGGTTTTTTAAATGCGGCTATGGATATTGGGGCATTGTTTAGCGTATTAATTTTATTGGCAAAACCTATGCAAAGAAAACAGGGTGTAAAAATGCTATTGGCAGTGGCTGGTTTTGGTATTTTTATTATTGTATTTGGCTTATCAAAATATTATTGGCTAAGTTTTGTAGCGCTAGCCGCTGCGGGCTTTTGCGATGGCATAAGTGTGGTGGTGCGTGGTGTAATTTCTCAACTTTACACACCAGATGAATTAAGAGGCAGGGTTTCGTCCATCAATATGATTTTTATCAATTCATCTAACGAACTAGGGCAGTTTGAAAGCGGCGCTACTTCTAAAATAATGGGGACAATACCTGCCATCGTTTTTGGCGGTGCCATGTCAGTATTGGTTGTAGTAGGCACTTGGATTGGTTTTCCTAGTTTGAAGAAGATTGAATACAAGTAAGTATGCGCCTCTGAAGAGTGCTTTTAAAGATTTACCAAAGGCAAATTTTAATAGATTGTACTTTACATAAAAAAAATTATCTTTAAAGTATTAAATAATCGTTTTGCTAATGGCAAAAATATAAAATTGATTTTGCCATGGGCAAATTACTACATTAATAATCAGCATGAAACGTAGATCCTTTATAAAAAACACAGCCCTTACTTTGGGCGCACTAGCGCTGCTAAATAAAACTACACTAGCCGCATTTTTAAACGACCCTGCATACAAAATAAAAATGCTATCAGATAATATGGGTGTGTTTTCTGAAAAAGGCGGAACCATTTTATTTTACATAAACAAAAAAGGCATT
>JAYSWO010000198.1:0-1888 GCA_043717975.1 Ferruginibacter sp.
TGTTGTTCCTCCAGCACAAATTTTACATGAATCTATAAAAGCCTGGCCATATAAAACACCAAGACAATCAGAACAACTTTTCGAACAATTACCTTTAGCCGCATATTTCGATATAAAAAAACCACGATTATTCAACATCAATTTCTTGGATAAAAAGGAAGCTATATGATTTGTTCCGCCACACATGTAAAAAATATCTGTGCAGGGGTCTTTTGCAAGCATATAGGCATAATCTACCGAATCGCTATTAATACGTAATCCACCGACTAAGTACACCTGTGTATCAATGATTATTATGACCTATCTTTGTAAAAAAGGTAATGGAAACACTACGCAAAGAGTATACACAAGAAGAGAAGTTATTACATATAAGCCAATGGTTATCTAGTTGTAAATCGCCATCCGTATATAGCAAAGAAGTAGGTATAGCTTATACAACCCTTAGGAACTGGATAAACAAATACCATCATAAAAAAGCACGAAATCAATCACATGTAACCAAGCCATCAGCAAACAACCCTTCGTTTTTAGCGATCCAAATACAACCCTCTACGGCTATATCAGATATATCAAACAAGCCCATTATGGAATTGGTGTTTAGTAGCGGAGCTCGCCTTAATTTTTATCAAACCGTCAGTGTAGAGTATCTGCAACAATTACTGGCACTTAGATAATGCTAAGTATTAGCAATGCCTACCGCTATTATTTTTATATCCACAGGGCAGATATGCGCAAAAACTTTGATGGTTTATCAGGCATCGTACAAAATCAATTTACTCATAGCCCATTAAGTGGGGATGTGTTTATCTTTATTAATAAACGATGCAACCAGGTAAAACTATTGCATTGGCAAGGCGATGGCTATGCCATCTATTACAAACGATTAGAAAAAGGCACCTATGAATTACCACAGATAACCAACACAACCTCACTCGTTAAATTAAAAGCCCAGGATTTATTATTAATCATCGAAGGTATATCACTTTTATCTGTACAAAAACGCACACGTTATGCACACACTGTAAACAATTGAATGTGAAAAAATTTCAATAAAATCAATACATACAGAGCATATTTAGTTTTATTTTTGAGTTGTGATTACAAACTATGATACAATTACAAAAGATGATTTAATCACAGAAAACCTTTTTTTTAAATCTAAATTAAATTTATTAGAAGCCGAACTCGCCCAATTAAAGCGAATGATATTTGGAAGTAAAAGCGAACGCTTTACACCCATTATTGAAGGGCAAGAACAACTGTTATTTAATGATGTAGAGGCGCTAGAAGTAAGAATTACACAACAAAACATTGCTTACACCCGCACTAAAGCAACCCTCAAAGAAAAGAAACATCAAGGCCGTTTACCTTTGCCAAAGCATTTACCAAGAGTAGAATATATTATAGAACCTACTGAAAATACAGAAGGCTTAGTCTGTATAGGCAAAGAAATTACCGAAGAATTAGAATACACGCCGGGTAAATTTTTCGTCAATCAATACATTCGTCCTAAATACAAAAAAGTAAATACTCAGGAAATACTTATCGCTGAACTTCCATCTCGCCCAATAGATAAAGGCATTGCTGGACCTGGATTATTAGCAAGCATTTTAATTGAAAAGTATTGCGACCACTTACCGTTGCACCGCCAGTTACAACGCTTCAAAAGAGAAAATATACACATACCTCCATCTACTATTGGAGATTGGGTAAAATATAGTGCCGATTTATTAGAACCCTTGTATGATACTTTAAAAAAACAAGTGCAAGCATCTCATTATATTATGGCCGATGAAACACCCATTAAAGTATTGGATAAAGACCATGAAAAAGGCATACAGCAAGGCTATTATTGGGTGTATAGAGATGTAGAGCATAAACAAATTAT
>JAYSWO010000199.1:0-1885 GCA_043717975.1 Ferruginibacter sp.
TAGATATAATGGGTATGGGCTTTAGCCCAAAATGCATTTCGGCTTTAGCCATTTTCAAACCTACAATTTTAAAAATATTAAATGATAAATACAACTGTAATGTAAAGATAGAATTATAAGAAAAGTGCTAATGAAGTGGCTAAAGCCAAAACACAAAATGGGCTAAAGCCCAAATTTGTTTTTTAATTTTTATCCTCGGGCTGAAGCCCGAGGCAATTCATGAAGCCAGAGGCAATTCATGAAGCCCGAGGCAATTGATAAATTATTATCTAATGAAGCACAAGGTGAGGTTATAAATTCTTGTTATTAAATTTAAGCTTTCCGTATTCTTTTTTTTGGGAAGCAAAAACAAACCCCGCCTTAAACCAAATAAAACGCCTTCCCGCCTTCTCGGCAAAAAATATTAGCAGCTTAATAAAACTTAAAACAAATTATGCTTGCAAACAAAATTCATCAACTCCGCCGAAGTTCTACAACCCGTTTTTTCCCTCAAGTTACGCTTGTGTTGTTCCACGGTGTAATGAGAAATAAACAATTCTTTTGCAATATCCCTACTATTCAGCCCCCTTGCCATCAACTGCAAAACCTCCTGCTCTCGTTTTGTTATTTGTGGTACATCTAGCGCAGTTAGTTCTTTATTATTTATAGAAACAGAAAAATATTGGTTTTCATTATTGCTGGTATCTATAACTGTCATCATGTGGCAAATATTGCTTTTTAAATGCCCTAAGTCTGTAATCATTATCCAAGTACTAGCTATTCTATTTTCATCATTAAAATATCTGTTGGGAAATTGTATTAACACCCACCTAAAATTACTCTTAGCATCTAGCATTCTGCAATAAATGTTTACACGTATTTTATCACTTCTTTCTCTTGTGTAGCTTTCATTTATTTCTACAGATAAAAGTGCAGCAGATAATACATAATATCTATCATCTGGGTGAATATTGTTGGCCCAAAAATTAGCATCTTGCCCCACCCACTCATCTGTCTTATATGGAGAAAGTTGCCTAGTGTTTTCGCTTGCAGCTACTATGGTCATAGTAGCTTGGTCGGGTATAAACCAAAAATAGGGCCCTACAGCAAAGTTTACTGCTTGGTCTATGTATGGTTTAAAGTAAGCTGCATAATTCACCTTTACTTGTTCATTGCTGCGCAGCATTTTATTGGTAAAGTCGTTCGGCAGTACAGGTTCTAATTTCATTATAGGGTGTATGTTACGGTAAGTTCTAAAATGTATCACAATATATAAAATATACCCTAAATCTGCTATAGGAAAGTAAGTTTTACCTCCCTACATTTGGCCGTTGCAAAATTGAATAATCAATAGTAGCAATTACGGTCACCAATATTTATGAAAAGCAGAGTAGCTTTTACATATAGCATCACCCTTTTATGGTATTGCTACTTTTAAATAGTTTTATCATTTTTACAAAAATTATTTTTACATGAAAAAGATTTACAGTTTACTAGGAGTTTTATTTTTTATGGCAAATGCACTTGCCCAAAATGTGGGAATAGGAACCACAACGCCACACGCAAATGCACAACTTGAAATAACAGGAATGAATAAAGGCTTAATTATTCCGAGAGGCGATGCAAATACAAGAAACCCTGCCTTAAAAGATAATACGGCAAAAGGACTTTTAATGTACGACACAGTTAGTGAAAATCTTTGGTTTCATAATGGAAATGGTACGCCTCTTGGTTGGAAACAAATTCAAGATGATGGAAGTGGACTTTGGATAAGAAATGGCAATCATATTTCTTCAAATAATTTACCAAATGGCAATGTAGGCATAGGTGTTCCAACCACAACTTCACGCTTGCAAGTAAATGGAAATACTACCATTAATCCAGTAATAAAATCTGTAGTGGGTTA
>JAYSWO010000200.1:0-34840 GCA_043717975.1 Ferruginibacter sp.
AGCATATACTGTAGAGGAGTTTAAGGCTAAATTTTTTGAAAAATATGGAATTTAAAGTTTTAATCAATGACGCAGTTTTTGCTGATATTAATGACATCTATGCTGATTATTTTTCCAAGAATAAAAATAGAGCCGATAAATTCTATTTTGAGTTTCATAGTAAATTAGATAAGTTAAAGCAAAACCCTTTTTTTTATACTTACTATATAGACGAGTTTAGAAGAATTCCTTTTATAGACTTTCCTTATATTATTATCTACAAAATTTATAAAGATAGCAATATCATATTAGTTCAATCAGTCGTACATAGTCGTTCTAATCCTAAAATGATTATGAAAAAACTTTACGAGCAATAATGCCCCTCTCATTTTTCTATACCGACCCCATCGCACCTTCAGAAAATATTGTTGTATTAAATGAAGAAAACTCCAAGCATATAGTGCAAGTGCTTCGTATGCAAAATGGCAAGCAAATAAAGCTAACCGATGGTTTTGGCAATATTTTTTTAGCAGAAATTACAGATGCGCATAAGAAAAAATGCACGGTAAAAATTATAGAAAGAACCAATCAAGAAAGCCCAGCCAATAAAGTTTGTATAGCCGTATCTCCTGTAAAAAATAATAGTAGGCTAGAGTGGTTTTTAGAAAAAGCTACAGAAATAGGCGTAACAGAAATTGTATTGCTTATGTGCGAACGTACAGAAAAGCAACATATACGAATGGATAGAATGAAAGGCATTTTAATTAGCGCTATGCTACAATCTCAGCAAGCGTGGTTGCCTATTTTAGAAGAACCGAAAAAGTATATAGCGTATATAAAGTCCGTGCAAGGCGGCAATAAATTTATAGCTCATTGCGAAGAAGAAGACAAGCAATCTTTAAAAAGTTCCATTTCAACACTTGAACCCTTCAACTCTTCAACAGTTCTCATTGGCCCCGAAGGAGATTTTACCTCAGAAGAAATTACATTGGCAGTAGAAAATAACTTTATTCCTGTGGCATTAGGAGATACCCGCTTGCGCACAGAAACAGCTGCCTTAGTGGCGGCTACATTGCTTTGTGTTCAATAATTTTTTAATGAGCATTATCTGAGTATTCTTTGTTTTCTTCCTGCAGCATTGGCTCATTTAATTCTACAACCTTCCTTTTTTTAGCTTTTCTAAGCATTGTCATGTTTAACAATTCTACTAAAAAAGAAAATGCCATACCAAAATAAATATAGTTTTTTAACCCAAGTTCGTGCGCTTTTTCTGGCGACCAACCCTCAGCAACAAGGCTTATACCTATCATTACTAAAAATGAAAGCGCAAGCATTTTAAGTGTAGGGTGTTTATGAATAAAAGAAGATATTTTTGGGCTAAATAAAAACATAATAGTCATTGCTATCACTACTGCAGCTATCATTATTTCTACATGTTTAGCTGTACCTCCTGCCGTAATAATGCTATCAAAAGAGAAAACAGCATCTATTATTACTATTTGCGTGAGAGCCTTCCCTAATGTCAGTGTATTGCTATTTCCGCTTCCTTCACTTTGGTCTTCACCTTCTAATTTTCCATGTATCTCCTTTACTGATTTGTATATTAAAAATAAACCGCCTAGCAGCATTACAATACTTGCTAAATCAAATCCTTTACCGAACCAACTTTCAGGTATAATATAATTTCCCTTTTGAGATAACAACCAACCAAGTGCAAAAAGTAATAAACTTCTTACAATAATGCCTGAAATCATCCAAAAACGCCTAGCTTTTTTTATCTTTTTTTCATCAGGCAATCTGTTCATTATGATGCTTACAAAAATCACATTGTCTATTCCTAAAACAACTTCTAATATTACGAGTACAAAAAAACTGATTATACTTTCTGATGTAAATAAATGTTCCATAAAAGGCACTTATTCCCCAAGTGGGGACTAAATTTTAAGGTTAAAAATTAATTTGAAAAATGGTTATTTTCAAAAGTTCAAAATACTGTTTTTGTCTAGCGTCTAAAATCTAATATCTATGGCCTAACGCCTGCAAGATACGAAGTAATTTTTTTTACAATCGCAGGGCCTTCATACACAAAGCCAGTCCACACCTGTACCAAGCTTGCACCTGCATCTAACTTTTCTTTTGCATCTGCTCCTGTAAAAATTCCCCCACTTGCAATGATGGGCATCGAGCCATTTGTTTTTTGGCTAATATAGCTTACCATTTCTGTAGCCCTCCTTTTTAGTGGCAATCCGCTCAAGCCGCCTGCGCCTATGGTTTCAAGCTCTGCATTGGAAATAATTAAATTGCCCCTGTCAATGGTCGTATTTGCTGCAACCAATCCATCTAAATGTATCTCTTGCGCCAAGTGTATTACATCGTCTATTTGTGTTTGGGTAAGGTCGGGGGCTATTTTTAGCAAAATGGGCTTTTGCTCTGCAAAGTTTTTATTAAGCATTTGCAGATGTGTCAGAATTTTTTTGAGCGGTTCTTTTTCTTGCAACTCCCTTAAACCTGGTGTATTTGGACTGCTTACATTTACTACAAAATAATCTACATAATCGTGTAAGGCATTAAAACAAATTTCGTAATCTTTCCAGGCAGTTTCGTTGGGGGTTATTTTGTTTTTGCCGATGTTGCCACCAATTATCAGTTTGCAGTGGGCAGTGGGCAATTGTTTTTCAATTTTCAAATCTTTTTTTGGCAACTGCAAATTGTCAACTGCCAACTGCCACTTTTTTAATCTGTCAGCTATAACTAAAACGCCATCGTTGTTAAAACCCATTCTATTGATGAGTGCTTTATCTTTTGGTAATCTAAATAAACGTGGGGTTGGGTTTCCATCTTGTGGTAATGGGGTTACCGTGCCTATTTCTACAAAGCCAAAACCGAGTGCCTCTAATTCGTTTAGGTATTTGGCATTTTTATCGAAGCCAGCAGCTAGGCCGATGGGGTTTTTAAATTTAAGGTTTAAAATTGGGAATTGGGAATTAGGAATTAGGGGTGTGGTACGTTGGTTTCCTAATTCCCAATTCCCAATTCCACTGTATTGCTGAGTGATAATATTTTTTATAAACTTTACTTTACAAAGTAGCCTCAAGCTGTTCATGGAAAAATGATGCACTTTCTCTGCATCGAACATAAATAAAATACTGCGGATGATTTTGTACATTATAAATCTGCTTTTTTTATCAAAACTTTTATCTCCTTATCTGTAATAGAATCTTTTTCAGATTTATCATAAATATCAAGCAGCGTTATTTTACTTTTATCAATTAAAACATAGGTTATTACTTTTGCGCCTCCACTTTTACCTTGTTGCTTTGACGTTATTTTCATTCTTACTTTGTAGCAATTGTTGCCCAATGGGGAGCCAATTTGTGGATCTTTTTTTAGAGAATCTAAAAGATTGACGTAATCGTTTTTGATGGAAGGATATTTTTTAGCAAGTCTTTTTAACTGCCTTGAAAAATTTTCGGATCGAAATATTTTATAACTCATTTAATAAACTTTCGGCAGTTTTCAATTTTATTTTGCCTGCAGCGGCTTGCTTAGCTTCATTTAAAGCTGCTAAAAAATCTTTGGCTTGCTTTTTCTTTTTTGGAGAAAGCCCAATAGTTGGATTGGTAACAATTTTGATAAATTTTACTTCTTCCAAACTTTTTAAAACCTTGTGCGCCTTGGCATCTTTTATTGTTATTAATAGTTGTTCTTCCATTACAAATCATTTTTACAAAAATACAGGTTTTAATACTCAAAATTCTCTAACTTTGACGAGTGGATGCATAAACAACTAAATTAGATGCTAGATAATAGACATTAGATTTTAGACAAGAAATAATGTAGATCTAATATGTCGATAAAAGTTGAAAAAAGATAAAATGATGAAGAGCTCCCGACATAAATGTACGGGACACGTGCGGGATAGAAGTGGAAATCCTTTTTGTGCCTTTGACAAAAAAGATTGCAACGGATAGCCCGAATCAATGTTGAATAAAGATTCAATGTCGACAGCCATAAAAAAATTAAAAATTATAACCAAACATCCGTTGTCTGTTGTCAGTCGTCGGTTGTTCCAAAAAAAGTATCATGCAAGAAGCATACATAGTAGCAGGCTTTAGAACTGCCATTACAAAAAGTAAAAAAGGTGGCTTTAGATTTACTCGTCCCGATGATTTGGCCATTGATGTAATAAAAGGATTGTTGGCAACCGTGCCACAACTTGACCCAAAACGAGTAGATGATGTGATAGTAGGAAACGCTGTGCCCGAGGCTGAGCAAGGCTTACAGGTGGGTCGTATTATTGCTGCTAAAGCAGTTGGGTTTACTGCACCTGGTATTACCATTAATAGATATTGTGCAAGTGGGCTTGAAGCTATTGCCATGGCTACATCAAAAATTCGCAGCGGCATGGGCGAGTGTTTTATTGCTGGCGGTGCAGAAAGCATGAGCCTTGTGCCCACGGCTGGTTGGAAAACGGTACCTGCATACAGCATTGCAAAAGATGAACCCGATTATTACTTAAGCATGGGATTAACAGCCGAAGCAGTGGCTGCAGAATATAAAGTAAGTAGAGAAGATCAAGATTTATTTAGCTTTAATAGCCATGCAAAAGCGGCAAATGCCATTAAGGAAGGATATTTTAAAAGCGGCATTTTACCTGTAAATGTAGAACAGGTTTATGTGGACGAAGCGGGCAAACGTAAGACAAAATCTTATATAGTAGATACGGATGATGGTGTGCGTACAGATACAAGTATTGAAGGACTGGCAAAACTAAAACCTGCATTTGCTGCGGGAGGCGTTGTAACTGCGGGCAATAGCTCGCAAACGAGTGATGGTGCGGCTTTTGTGCTTGTGATGAGTGAGCGTATGGTGAATGAATTGGGATTAAAACCCATTGCCCGTTTGGTAAATTGTGCAAGCGCTGGTGTACATCCTCGCATTATGGGCATTGGCCCTGTAGAAGCAGTTCCAAAAGTTTTGAAGCAAGCTGGCATGACACTTAATGATATTGATTTGTTTGAATTAAACGAAGCCTTTGCATCACAAGCACTAGCAGTTATTCGTGAGCTTGGTTTAAACCCTGATATTGTAAATGTAAATGGTGGTGCGATTGCACTTGGTCATCCGCTTGGTTGTACTGGTTGTAAATTGACCATACAATTGGTAAATGATATGAAGCGTTTGAATAAAAAATACGGCATTGTAACGGCTTGTGTTGGAGGCGGGCAGGGCATTGCAGGGATTATTGAAAATATTAACTAGCCTCCCTAAATCCCTCCAGAGGAGGGACTTTAGTTTCTTATACTTTTTGGTTTATTACAATTATTTAAAGCCATCAATATTTTTTAAAAAAAATATTGATGGCTTTTTTGGGTGACCAAAGAGACAGCTATGGTCAGCTTCATTGGCGTCGCACATTTCATCTTTGTATCTTTCTTCATCATTTATTATGCAATAGATTGGCAATATACTTTGCCCTCCAATTTTACAAAATTTATTATTGGGCTAGTGTTTAATTTGTGTAATTTTTCTGACACACGAAAAAAAATCTACTATTTTCCTAAAAAAAGGTTAATTTCCCTTTAACCTTTATAGATAACCAAAGTCTATAAGATCATTACCGCTCACATCCAAACCAACTATCATGGATAGAAGAGATTTTCTGACGGCACGCAAATCAAAGAAAGCCGTTGAAGTACAAACGGTTATTCCTGCAAGAACACTTAGTGGAATAAACCCTTACACAGGCGTATGGGGCAAAAATGAAATTATACATTTACTAAAACGTACCATGTTTGGTGCAAAAAAAGCAGATGTAGATTATTTTGCTTCACGAAGCATGAACCAAACAATAGATGAATTGCTTAACCCTATTGCCCCAGCACCATTACCTCCTGTAAAAGAATACGCAACGAGTACACAACCAGGCACACCCGATGCAACTATACTACAAGGCACTACTTGGGTGAACGATATAAACAATGATGGTACGGTACAAAGCCAACGCAGGGCTTCCTACAAAAAATGGTGGACAGGCACTCTTATTAATCAAGATAGAAGCATTAGAGAAAAAATGATTTTTTTGTGGATAGATCATTTTGGAAATGAATCAAGCGATGTGGGAAATGGCAATTGGATTTACAAACAACATGAATTGATAAGACAATTTTGTTTGGGAAATTTTAAGCAAATGGTGCAAGCCATTACGAAAGATATAGCCATGCTACGTTATCTAAATGGCTACTTAAACACTGCTACAGCACCCGACGAAAATTATGGAAGAGAGTTGCAAGAATTATTTACTCTAGGTAAAGGACCTGATAGTAAATACACAGAAGCCGATGTAAAAGAAGCGGCAAAAGTGTTAACAGGCTGGCAAGTAAATGGAAATACGTATCAAACTATTTTTACTTCAAGCCGCCATAGCTCTGTAAACAAACAATTTTCATCTTTTTACAACAATACCATCATTACGGGCCGCACAGGCGCTACAGCTGGCGATTTAGAATTGACAGATTTAATAAACATGATATTTGCACAACAAGAAGTGGCAAAGTTTATTGTGCGTAAATTTTATCGGTGGTTTGTATATTATGAAATAGATGCAGCTACAGAAGCAAATGTAATAACCCCATTGGCAGATATTTTTAGAAACAATAATTATGATATAAAACCAGTGCTCACTGCCTTGTTTAAAAGTGAACATTTTTTTGATGTACTTAACCAAGGTTGCATCATAAAAACGCCCGCAGATATTGTAATTGGAAGCATGCGGGAGTTTAATGTTGCTATGCCAGCAGCTACTGAGTGGGATGTTAATTATACTCATTGGAACACACTTAGTACATGGATGGTAAATATGGGTTTAAACCTACACGACCCTCCAAATGTGGCTGGCATGCCTGCTTATTATCAAGAACCATCCTATCACGAAATATGGATAACAGCAGACACTTTGCCCAAACGCAATCAGTTTACTGATATTATGACCAACACAGGTTATACCAGAACTGGTTTTAAAATGATATTTGATTTTGTGGCGTATGCAAAAACATTATCAAACCCTGGGAATCCTAATGATTTGGTAGATGAAGTGATGAAAAATGTATATAGATTAAATTTATCGCCACAGGTAAAACAGCAAACAAAAACACAATTGTTATTAAGCAATCAGCAATATGATTATTATTGGACAAATGCTTGGGATGCATATATAGCAGCACCTACAACGCCCAATTTTAATATTATTAATACAAGGTTGAAAGATTTGTTTAGGTATTTGATGAATTTGAGTGAATACCAGTTGAGTTGAAGGTTCAAAGTTGAAGGTTTAAAGTTGTTGAAGATTGTTGAAAAGGTTGAAGGAGTTCTTTTAATGTTGAAGGTATTTCCAAAATTAGAAGGCTCCAAAGTTTTGCAAAGCAAAACCAATCCCCGACTTCTTTGTAATAAAACGTCTTCCCGCCTTCTCGGCAAAAACCTTTTGCGAACCTGTTCGCCGAAGGAGAAGCAAAAACAAAAACGAAGTTTTTAAACTTAGTGGCAAAAATTCTGGTGAGCAGAAAAACACTTTTTAGTTTTAATAAAAATAATCACATGAAACGTAGAGAATTTTTAGGTAAGTCTGCAGCAGTAACATTACCAGCTTTAATTAGCGGGTACTCTGTAAAAGCATTTAACGAAAACTCACCGCTTGTACAAGCACTTATAGGTAGCACAACCGATACAGATCATGTATTGGTAATTGTACAACTCTCCGGAGGCAATGATGGGTTAAACATGGTAATACCGATAAGTACCTATAGTTTGTATAATGCAGCTCGTACCAATATTGCCATACCCGAGCCTAGAATTTTAAAATTGAATGGCTATGATAAAACTGGCTTACACCCAAGTATGACAGGCTTGCAAACCATGTATAACGATGATAAATTAAAAGTAATACAAGCCGTAGGCTACCCACAACCAAATTTTTCGCATTTTAGAGCTACAGATATTTGGATGACGGCAAGTAATAGCAACCAAGAAGTATATACCGGTTGGGCAGGAAGGTATTTAAATTACGAATATCCAAATTTTCCAAATGGTTATCCCAACGAAAGTATGAAAGACCCATTGGCCATACAAATAGGAAGTACAGCTAGTCTTACCACACAAGGTCCTGCGGTAAATTTGGCCATGAGTATTACCAGTGCTACCTCATTTTATCAACTTATAAATGGCACTAGCGACCCAGTACCCGCTACAAAAGCAGGAAAAGAATTGAGCTACATACGCAACGTAGCTAAACAAACACAACAATACGCTAGTGTAATAACTGCCGCGGCTGCAAAAGTAACCGTTCAAAATCCTTACCCAACCAACAATAGTTTGGCAGATCAATTAAAAATTGTAGCAAGGTTAATAAAGGGCGGACTAAAAACCCGTGTATATATGGTAAACACCGGTGGATTTGATACCCATAGTTTACAAACCACCGTAGCAGATACAACTGTAGGGTCGCATGCTACTTTACTTGGCAGAGTGAGCGATGCCATTAAGGCATTTCAAGATGATTTGAAATACTTAGGCATAGAAGACAGAGTAGTAGGTATGACGTTTAGTGAATTTGGCAGAAGAATAAAAAGCAATGGAAGTACCGGTACAGACCATGGCGCAGCCTCTCCCCTATTTGTATTTGGCAAGCCTGTGCAAGGCGGTATGCTTGGCGATAATCCTACCATACCAACAGTGGCATCGGTAAACGATAATGTACCCATGCAATACGATTTTAGAAGTGTTTATGCTACGCTTTTAGAAAAATGGTTTTGTATACCAAAAGCTACAGTACAAAATTTATTTCCACAAAATATTAATGGCACATTGCAAGATTTACCGCTTATAAAAAATGGTGCTTGTACCAATGCTACACCAAATTTATCGGGTGAAACGCTTATTATAAACAGACCTAACCCATTTACAGCTTGGACAAAAATTGAATATAAAACAAGCGGTGGGCATACGCTTTTACAAATTATGGATAGCATGGGTAGGGTTATTAAAACAGTAGAAACAGTATACCCAGATGGAGAAAGCACCCATTTTTATGATTTTGATGGAACACACTTAGCAAGCGGTATATATTATGCACGCTTACAAAATGGCGCTACACAGCAGGTGAGGTCAATGATGAAAGTGGCGTCGAACTAAACATTAAAAAAATATGATTTTAAAAACTAGTAAATTTTTACTAGTTTTTTTATATTAGAAGGTTTGTAGCTTGGAATTGTAATAATTTTTGGCTCTAGTTGCATTTGGGTTTCATAATGAGTGTATGGTAATTTGAGGAGGAGTAGTATGAAAACACAGCTGAGCAATGTCATGAAGTTAAAAGCTGTCAGGCTGAAGCACTCATAAAATAAAATTTAAGTTCTTTCTAAATGACAAAAGTTCCATTAAATTGTAAGGTCAGTCTGAGCTTGTCGAAGCCGGGTGCGCTTTAGAAATATGCTATTAAACTTAAAGAACATTTTTAAATGGGTAACCGTAGGCGGTAACAGAACATTTTTATTGAAAGATATTAATATAGAAGTACAAGAAGGAGAATTTATTTCCATCATGGGGCCATCGGGTTCTGGCAAATCTACATTGCTAAATGTAATAGGCATGCTAGATGGCTTTGATGAGGGTGAATATCATTTTCTACATGATAGCGTGCATAAAATGAAAGAAAAACAACGGTCGCAATTGTACAAACAATACATTGGCTTTGTGTTTCAACAATACCATTTAATAGATGAGCTAACCGTGTATGAAAATATTAAAACGCCATTATTGTATCAAGATGTAAAATTATCTGAAAAAAAAGCTATGGTGGCAGATGTACTAGACAGATTTAATATTGTAGGCAAAAAAGATTTATTTCCTACACAACTTTCTGGTGGGCAACAACAATTGGTGGGCATAGCAAGAGCATTGATAGCAAAACCAAAATTATTATTAGCCAACGAGCCTACCGGAAATTTGAATGGCAAACAGGGGAAGAAATAATGGAGTTGTTTAAAAAACTAAATAAAGAAGATGGACTTACCATTATTCAGGTTGCACATTCAGAAAAAAATGCGGAGTATGGTTCTAAAATTATTAATCTACTTGAAGGGCGTGTTGATAAAAATTAAATTATTGTAGAAATGATAAGTGAAATATTAATTGAAAAAAATAAATTTGAAGAGATGCAGATTAAAAGAATATTTTTTATGGTACTATTATTTCCTGCGTGTACAATGGCGCAGGAAAGCTGGTTCTATGATTGTTATTCTTACTAAGTATGTAAGAAAATCAGGGGAATAATTGGGCACATGTCTAATTCGTTGTCAAATGCCCAGCATTTACCCAATCCACAATTTTTTGCTTATCTAATGCAGTGAGTTGCCCACCTTGAGGCATAAAGCTTGGAGTACCATCTACCGTTCTAGCTTTTATTCTAGCCCATGCAGTTACAATTGCATTGTCTGCATCAAAATTTTGCCCCCCAGTGGTGGTTCCATTTAAATGGCATGGACCGCAATAACCATTTATGATTTTTTTCACCTCATAATATTTGGGTCCGTAACTACTAATTGTTGTAGAAATACTACCTACACAATTATTGGCATTTTTTACAGTAATAGTATAACTTCCCGCTGCCAAATTAAAAAAATTTGTAGAGCTTTGAAACGTAGTACCACCAATGCTATACGAAAAACCAGAGCCAATGGGAGAAGTAACAGTAATGGCAGCTAGGGACTGTCCTGTAATGGTAAAATCTTTTGTAACTACAGGTGTGATGGTTACACCAGCACACAAATCAACTACCGGTGGGGCTACTGTGGTAGCGGTATCGGTTTTTTTACAACCTATAAAAAAAACATAACACAACATGATGGCAACAACAATGGTAAACTTTTTCATGATTAAATTTACGGTTAAAAAACTTATTCTAACTTTTGTAAGACATAATATTTAAAATATCGTTTAATTGGCTTAATTGCTTTATTTGTATCATCGTTATTTTCTGTCTTTCATAGTGCAAACTTATTTTGTGTGCATTAGTAATTTAATTCTTTAAAAATATATCTGCAACGCTGTTTCATTTTTTGTATATTTGCAACGCTGTTTCAAATATTTACAATATGAAAAAAATATTCATACTAGTTTTTGTGCTGTTTTCGCTTACAAGCAAATCCAATTCAGGTTTTACTTTTATTAAAGGAAATTTTTCTGGCATAGTTACAGATGGTACTACAGGAAAACCTTTGGTAGGTGTGTCTGTATACATTTCAGATGCTAGAGTAGGTGCTACTACCAATATTAATGGAATGTTTTTTATTGATAATATAGCAGAAGGTATGCACTTAATAGAGTTTAGCCATGTTGGGTTTAATACCCATGCGGAACAAATTTTAATAAAGGGAAATACAAAAAAAGACATAACCTTAAGCGAATCAGTTGTAGAAAATAATGCCGTAATTGTAACGGGTGTTTCTAGAGCATCGCAATTAAAAAAAGTACCATTTAGTGTAGCAATAATGCGCAAAGAAGAATTACAACAAACAACATCTACCAATATTATTGATGCCATTACTAGAAAAGCAGGAGTAAGCTCTATTGCCACTGGCCCTGCCATTTCTAAACCAGTTATACGTGGGCTTGGATATAATCGTGTACTTACTATGAATGATGGTGTGCGGCAAGAAGGGCAACAATGGGGTGATGAGCATGGTATAGAAATTGATGAAGCCAGTGTGAGCAAAATAGAAATTTTAAAAGGCCCCGCAAGCCTTGTGTATGGTAGTGATGCTATGGGCGGTGTTATCAATATTATTACCAATTTGCCAGTGGCTACGAACAGTATTAAAGCTAATGTTGGAAGCAATTATCAAGCAAATAATAACCTAAGAAGTTTATATGGAAACGTAGCAGGAAACATCAATGCTGTTAACTGGAATGTGTATGGCACCACCAAAGCTGCGTCAGATTATAAAAACAAATACGATGGCAATGTTTTTAACTCAAAATTTAATGAGCAAAATGCAGGAGGTTATGTTGGGTACAATGGCAACTGGGGCTTTAGTCATTTATTGATAAGTAGTTTTCATTTAAAAGCAGGTTTAATAGAAGCTAATAGAGATTCGCTTGGCAATTTTACAAAAGTTTTGGCCAACGGAAATGAAGTGATAACGAACGAAGATGATTTTAAAAGTACGAACCCGCAAATTCCTTATCAAAATATTCGTCATTTTAAAATAGCAACCGATAATAATTTTAAAATAGGCAATCATAATTTAAGCCTCAATATGGCTTATCAAAGAAATAGAAGAGAAGAATTTGGAGACCCTGCAAACCCAACACAACAAGGATTATTTTTTGACCTTGAAACAAAAACGATTACTACCCATTTTCTCTTTAAAGAAAAAAATGGTTGGAAACCATCTGTTGGTGTAAGTGGAATGAACCAAAAAAATACCAACCGTGGGCTTGAGCAACTGATACCAAACTATATACTACATGATGCTGGCATTTTTATTTTTACAGAAAAAGGAATACATAAATTAACCATTAGTGGTGGTGCAAGGTTTGACAATAGAAATATAAAAGTAAAAAATTTGATTGATGAAAATGGCGATGTAAAAGGAGAAGGTTTTAATAAACAGTTTAGTAATTTTTCGGGTAGTGCAGGTGTAGCATATGAAGTAAATAAAAATGTAAATCTAAAGTTTAATATTGCACGTGCCTTTCGTGCACCAAGCATACCCGAGCTTGCAAGCAATGGTGCTCATGAGGGCACCATACGTTATGAATATGGTAGTAATAATTTAAAGAGTGAGATTAGCACACAACTAGACGCTTCCGCAGAATTAAATAACCAACATGTTTCATTTAACCTAGCAGGCTATTTAAATAGTTTTAGCAATTTCATTTTTTACAGAAAACTATCCGCAGAAGCTGGTGGAGATTCAACCGTAAATGTAGGAGGGGATTTTCTTACCGCATTTAAGTTTGACCAACGCAAAGCCAGTTTAGCAGGTATAGAAGCTACACTTGACATTCATCCGCATCCAATAGATTGGTTGCATTTTCAAAATACATTTTCGTATGTAGCTGGCTCACTAAAAGAGCAAATAGAGGGCACAAAAAATTTACCATTTATTCCTGCACCCAAATTACTAACAGAGCTAAGAGGAGATTTTAAAAAGTTGGGAAAAAACATCTCAAATTTTTATGTAAAACTAGAGTTAGATAATAATTTTAGGCAAACAAGAGCCTTTACCGCTTTTGACACAGAAACGGCTACACCTGCATATTCATTGTTAAATGTGGGTATTGGCACTAATATACAAGCCAATAATGGCAAAACATTATTTACGATAAACATTGCTGCCAATAACGTAGGTGATGTTGCTTACCAAAACCATTTAAGTAGATTGAAATATACTGCGCAAAATGTAGCCACTGCACGTAATGGTGTTTTTAATATGGGAAGGAATTTTAGTGTAAAATTAAATATTCCACTATCATTTACTATAAAACAGAAAAATTAATAACCGTTCATTGATACTAGCTCAGAGCATATGATTAAATATTAAGCCGAATTATACCGAAAATGTAAACTCATATATTTTGTATTGGTACAATATCTAAACTATAAAAAGCAAAGTAAATGTTGTGCTTATTATGAAAGAAACACTATTCAAACTCTTTCGGCTTTGTTTTTTCATAATCTTTATCATAACCCACAAAAAAGCGAATGTATAAAACTCGGCTTAAACGCATAAGCCAAGGTTGTGCAACCAATAACAAAACGGCATTGAGGCCAAGCCACCAATAAATACGATGGTCGCCATCTTTTACAGAAACACCAATAAGTACTACCCAAGCTACAAAAGATGCTACAGACATAGCCACTGTAAGCGCATAGCTTACATAACTAGTACCGTACCAAAAGCCAGGTTCCAAATCAAATTTTTGTCCGCATTCCTCACATACTTCTGGCATAGCAAAAATATGCTTGAGCGTCAATTTTCTGTAAGCACTTTTATTAATAAACATCTCTCCCCTTCTGCATCGAGGGCACTTATTGGTAAAAATGCTCCACAATGCATTTGGTGTGGGTCTTGAGGTTTCGCTCATGTGTAAGAATTATTATTTGTTGTATTTAATTTTAAAAAACAACATGATGAAAGACATAAAAAGCACCATGCTATTGGTATAAATAACTGGTGTATTTTTTATAATGATACCATAAGCAAGCCACATACTTACACCTAATACCAATAATAAAAGCATTGGGATAGAAAGATCTTTTGCAGATTTTGTTTGCCATATTTTTATTACCTGTGGCAAAAATGTGATGGATGAAATGGTACCTGCGGCTAATCCTAATATTTCTACATTCATGTAACTTATTTTATAATGTTGCAATTTGTTTTTTTCTTTCTCCTATTTGCTGGCGCCACATGGCGTAGTACAATCCTTTTTCTTCTAACAAAGATTGGTGTGTACCAGTTTCTACCACTTCGCCTTTTTCTAACACATAAATTCTATCTGCATGCATTATGGTACTAAGCCTATGTGCAATTAAAATAGTTATCTGTTCTTTGAGTGCAGAAATATCTCTTATCGTATCTGTAATTTCCTCTTCGGTAAGTGAATCGAGTGCAGAAGTGGCTTCATCAAAAATGAGTAATTTTGGATTGCGTATGAGTGCACGTGCAATGGAGATACGTTGTTTTTCGCCGCCACTGAGTTTTAAGCCGCCTTCGCCCAGCATAGTATCCAAACCTTTTTCCGCTTTTGCTAATAAGTTGGTAGCGCTTGCTTTTACCAATACTTCGTGAAGTTCTGCATCGGTAGCAGTTGGGTTTACAAACAATAAATTTTCTTTAATGCTGCCACTAAACAAATTGGTATCCTGTGTTACAAAACCTACTTGGCTGCGAAGGTCTTCTAAACTAATATCTTTTTCTTCTATACCATTGTATAAAATTTTCCCGTCTTGTGCACGGTATAACCCTACAAGTAATTTCATGAGTGTAGACTTACCACTGCCGCTGGGGCCAACAAAGGCAACGGTTTCACCAATGCTTGCCGTAAAACTAATATCATCTATTGCTTTTACAGAAGCCGTTTGGTGTTTAAAACCTACATGATTAAAAACAAGCGATTCTATATTGCCAATGTGTTTTGGATTGGCAGCTGTAGGCTCTGGAGCTTTTTGCATAAGGCTATTAAAATTATTCAACGATGCCTCAGACTCCCTATAAGAAATAATGATATTTCCAATTTCTTGTAATGGTCCAAAAACAAAAAAGGAAAATACCTGCATGGTTACCAATTGTTCGTAATCCATTACAGGTTGAAAAATAAGCCACATCAACATAAACAATATCACTTGCCGTAATGTATTTACAAAAGTGCCTTGCACAAAACTAATGGTACGGGTACGTTTTACTTTATTCAATTCTAATCCTAGAATCTTAAACGTATTTTTATTTAATCTTTTTACTTCTTGCCCTGTAAGCCCAAGACTTTTTACGAGTTCAATGTTTCTGAGTGATTCTGTTGTAGCACCGGCAAGTGAAGTAGTTTCATTTACAATTTTCTTTTGAATTGATTTTATTTTTTTGCTTAATAAATTGCTCATTACAACGAGCATAATGATACCTCCAAAATAAACAATTGGAAGCATCCATGATATTTGTGAAGCATAAATAGCAACAAAAATAATTCCTACAATTACAGGAAAAAGAATATTTATAAAAGCAGAAATTAATTTTTCAGTATCTGTTCTTACTTTGGTTAAAATGCTTAATGTTTCTCCGCTGCGTTGATCTTCAAAATCTTGGTAAGGTAATTTCATAGCATGTTGCAAACCATCTGTAAAAACACTTGCTCCAAATTTTTGTGTAATAGTTGTAAGATAATAATCTTGAAACGCCTTTGCAATTCTGCTTACCATTGCAACTGATATGGAGGCCAACAGTAAGCAAACTACACCGTAATATGGTTTTTGAAAAGAGAAAAAGAACTTTTCATAACTCATTCTACCACCAACTTTTTGATGCTCACCAGCAAGTCTCACCAATTTTCCCAATATGATAGGATCTAGTAAAGAAAAACTAATATTAATAGTGGCTAGTAAAAGTGTAAAAATCATTAAACCTTTATAGGGTTTAAGGTATTGCAATAATATCTTCATGTGTGATTGATATGTTTTTAGAAAGTGCAAAATTACGAAATGCAAAGCGGGAAAGCAATTGAAAGTTTAGCTATAAATACTGCATAATCTGGTGCACAATCTATTGCATAATAAGAGATGAATAAAGATATACTGTTGAACGGAGCGTCGCCACCGAAGTTCAATCAGGGATATGAGCTCGTAAACAAAAAATAAAGTTTCGGAAAAGTTTGAAGACTTGCAGGTTTTTATTTGAACATTGAGTGTTGAAAATTATTAAGCGCTACAATTGTATCGAAATCCCTACGCACCCCATCCTTCTCTATCCAAACTTCTATACTGTATGGCTTCTGCAAGGTGCTCAGGTTTTATATCTGCACTATCTGCAAGGTCGGCAATGGTGCGGCTTACTTTTAAAATGCGGTCATATGCACGAGCGCTAAGGTTTAATTTTTCCATAGCCACTTTTAGTAAATTAGCTCCTGCTGTAGAAATAACACAAACTTCTTTCAAGGTTTTACTACTTATTTGCGCATTGGCATACACGCCAATATTTTCTTTATAACGCTCGGCCTGTATCTCTCGTGCATGTATTACCCGTGCTCGAATGCTCGCACTTTTTTCAAAATCTCTGGTGCTTTGCATTTCGCTAAACGCAACGGGTGTAACCTCCACATGCAAATCAATTCTGTCTAACAATGGCCCTGAAATTTTTCCTAAATATTTTTGTACCACACCAGGCCCGCAGCTACACTCTCTTTCGGGATGGTTAAAATAACCGCAGGGGCATGGATTCATAGACGCTATTAACATAAAACTTGCAGGAAAATCCAATGCTACTTTTGCACGGCTGATGGTAACTTTTCTTTCTTCCATTGGCTGGCGCATTACTTCTAACACTGTTCTTTTAAACTCTGGTAGTTCATCTAAAAATAATACACCATTGTGTGCCAAAGAAATTTCACCAGGTTGTGGGTTACCGCCACCACCCACCAATGCTACATCTGAAATGGTGTGGTGGGGGCTGCGAAAAGGTCGCTTACTTACGATTGTTGCATTTTCTGGAAGCTTTCCTGCTACGCTATGTATTTTGGTAGTCTCTAATGCCTCGTGTAATGTGAGTGGTGGCAAGATGGTTGGCAATCTTTTTGCCAACATAGTTTTACCTGCTCCTGGTGGCCCAATTAGAATTGCATTGTGACCACCTGCTGCTGCAATCTCTAATGCACGTTTTATATTTTCTTGACCTTTTACATCACAAAAATCTATTTCAAAATCACTTTGCGCATCTGCAAATTCTGCACGGGTATCTACAATGGTTTGTACAAGTGATTTTTCGTTTTTAAAAAAATCAATTACATCGTTTATATGTTTTACACCAAATACTTTTAAGTTGTTTACCATAGCGGCTTCTCGAGCATTTGCTGCAGGCAATATTAATCCTTCAAAACCTTCTTTGCGTGCTTGTATCGCTATTGGCAATGCCCCTTTTATTGGTCGTACTTCGCCATCTAAACTAAGTTCACCCATTATTACAAATTTTTCTAACCGCTCTGGGTTTTCAATTTGCTCGGTAGCACCAAGCGTACCAATGGCAATGGGCAAATCAAAAGCAGAACCAGTTTTTTTTATATCGGCGGGCGCCAAATTTACCACCAATTTTGTGCGTGGCATGTAATAGTGATTACTCTTTATGGCACTCTCTACACGCTGCAAACTTTCTTTTACGGCATTATCAGGTAGGCCTACTATAAAATAATGTTGCCCTTGGTTGGTTACATTTACTTCTACCGTTATGGTAATGGCTTCTACACCATACACAGCACTACCAAAGGTTTTTACGAGCATGTTAGTTTTATTTTTATTTGAAGATAATGATTTATAGTGTGATATGCAAAAAAATCAAAACAACATTTATTATCTTAAACAAATAATCATTTGTATAAAATTTATACAAATGAATAAATTTACAGGCAAGGCTCAGATAGACATGTTAATTAGTAGAGAAAACAGATATAAAAAACATCTGCGAAATAAAATATTGGTATTTTTTAATTTATAAGAGGCCAGTAAAATCTTCATATGGGACATTATTTTTTTAGCAGTTGTAATAATATGTTATCTTAGTTAATGTAGCACAGTAATCTCTAAGAAAATCTTGCCAAACATCTTTTCTTTAAAAGTGAGTTACAAGTAGTAGATTTGTACAATACTATAGCAATACTGCCATTTTAAATAAAATTGTTTATGAAAAATACTTTGATAATTGCATTTATTTCAACATTCTTGTTCTCTTGTAATAACAGTGAATCGGGGCAAGATTTATCATTAATGCCTGAAAATAAAACAACGTTGGTTTCTGATACACAAATAACAAATAAAACTCCTACTCAAAATACTGCAGCAAATAATTTACAGCGGCAAGCTCCCACTGGTGCAAATGTAAATTTACAACAGCCTGCCGCTACACTGCCGCAAGATATAGTTGCCAATAAAACAGGAGCTGCAATAAACCCACCACATGGGCAGCCAGGGCATGTATGTGGCACGCCGCCAGCTGCCGCTACAACTACAACAGCTGCGCCACAAAATGTGCAGACTATTACAAATGCATCACCGCAAATGGCGATACCAAAGCAAGTAAACAATATTAAACCTGCAATAGCTAGTAATAATGCCAACGGTAAATTAAACCCTGCCCATGGGCAACCAGGGCATAGATGTGATATACCTGCAGGAGCTCCATTAAACTCAACGCCTCAAAACGCAACAACCCCTAAGGTAGCTAATGCAAATATTGTACCTACTGCACCCATCATTGCAAATCCTAGTACCATGCCAGCGCTACAACCAACACAAGCTGCTCAAAGCAATGATGCAGCAAATGGTGCCCCCACCTTAATATCTAATGGAAGCGGTGCAAAACTAAACCCTGAGCATGGCAAACCGGGGCATGATTGTAAAGTGGCAGTAGGACAACCGTTACCAAATAAATAATTTTTTTTAGCACTCTATATGTCGTTACAATTTACATCTCTCAATAGCGGCAGCAATGGCAATTGTTATTATATAGGTAACGATACAGAAGCTGTATTGATAGATGCAGGCCTTAGTTGTAGAGAAACCGAAAGGCGTATGATACGGCTTGGTTTAAATATACAACATGTAAAAGCTATTTTTGTTAGTCATGAGCATATAGACCATGTACGTGGGCTTGCCGGCATTGCAGACAAATACAAAATGCCAGTGTATGTAACGCCTGCTACTCAAAAAGGTTGTTACCATTTAAAGCCAGAGCATGCCATTTCTTTTGCAGCACACGAGCCTGTATATATAGGCGCACTAAGCATTACAGCCTTTCCAAAATTTCACGATGCGGCAGATCCACATAGTTTTACTATTACTTGCAATGATATAACCATTGGTGTATTTACAGATATTGGTAAGCCTTGCAAAAATGTAATTCATTATTTTAAAAAATGCCATGCCGCTTTTTTAGAAGCCAATTATGATACTAGTATGTTGGCTAATGGTAGATACCCTTCCTTCTTAAAACAAAGAATTAGTGGTGGTGTAGGACATTTAAGCAATGATGAAGCCTTAGAAATTTTCGTAAAACACAAACCAACATTTATGAGCCATTTATTATTGGCACATTTATCTAAGGATAATAATAATCCTGAATTGGTGCAAAAAATATTTGAGGACGTAGCAGAATACACAAATGTGAAAGTGGCTAGTAGGTATGAGGAAATGGACCTGATAAGTATTTTAAGTACTAAGATTTCGCAAAGAGTACAAATTAGAAAAAAAATTTTAATAGACAACCCCACGCAATTGAGTATTTTTTAAATCTTCTCCAGCATACCCACCACCCCTTCTTTCTTCAATATTAAATAACCCAATCGATCATTACTTATCCCTTCTTTTAATTGATAACTAAAACTTAGTTGGTCGTCTATTACAGAAGTTTCAAAATAGTTGAAACAAATATTGGGATGCTTTTTTAAGTCATCGCCTATTTCGTATAAATGTGTAGAAAGAATAAAAATAGAATTTTTAATTTTGAGTAAACCTTCAATCACTGTACTACTGCATTTCATAGCGTCTTGCACGTTTGTGCCTTTAAACAATTCATCAATTAATATCAACCATTTTTTCCCATTGCTTACTTTTTGTACAGTAGCTTTTATGCGTTGCACTTCGTTAAAAAAATAACTTTCGCCTTTGGCAATATTATCTATCACATTTATATTGCTGAGTATACCATCAAAAAAACTAAGTTTCATTTGCGTTGCAGGAACACCCATACCTGTGTGTGCCAAATATACAGCCGCACCACAAGCTTTTATAAATGTACTCTTGCCTGCCATATTTGCACCAGTAAGAAAAAGAAAATTAGTTTGTTTGTTTAGGGTAACATTATACGAAACGGGATGCTCCAACATGATATGATATAAATTGTTGGCCTCCACATAAGGCAAATCATCTTCTACAAAATTAGGCATAGCAAGATCGTACTTTTCTACTGCTAAAGCCATACCATACCATGCATCTAGCTTACCAAAAATATGAAGCAACTCATGCATGTTTAGTTTAAAATTATTTCTAATAAAATTTGCTAACCCTAGCATTTGTGCAGGCTTTAAATCTGACGCTCTATTCAGCTCTCCAATAATTTTTAATGCAGGCTTTGCCAATATTTTTCTTGCTTCATCTAATTGTTTTTGTAAAAGTTGCGGCGTATTATCATTGGAAAACTCATTTACCAATTGATTCATTCCTTTTATAAAATCAAAACAATGCCTTACAGAATATTTCACCAAAGAAAAGTCGTGGCCATGCAAAAGTTTATAGCTAAATGCGTCTATGGCTGATGGATTGGCAGGTATTGCATCTATTTGTGCTTCGTAAAATCGCTCTACCACCATTATTGTACCATTGCTAATAATAAGCGGCCAATTTGCTTTATTATTTCTTATGGCAATAATGGTTTCTTGTACATTTTTTATACTAGCCACATCTGCTAAAGGATTCAATAAATTTTTTCGCAGTTGTTCTTTCCCTCTACTCGTTATAGTAAAATTTATTCTATTAAATACAGAAAATTCATCTTCTTTATCAAAAATAACGAGGTCAGCAATGGTTGTTTTATCTATCTCCATAAGGTCTTATTGAGTATTGAGTACTTTGCATTTAGATGTTTTAGTACTTAGTATAGAGTACTTAGTATTTAGATAGTCACTAATACTTTTTAGTTTATTCTTTTTTGTAATCCTATAATATATATAAAAATTGCATGATAAAAATTGTTAGCATTATTGAAGCCAAGTCTTAATACTCAATACTAAGTACTAAATACTCTTATCTTTCAAATTCCATCCGCTTTCCCACATTAGATGCATTTACTACCCCATTTTCATAAACCATATGTCCACTTACCATTGTTTTTTCTATTGTGGCATTAAAATGAAAGTCTTCTAGTGGGCTCCACCCGCATTTATATAAAATATTTTTGTTGGAAACGGTATAATCTTTTTTCAAATCCACCATCACTACATCTGCGAAATACCCTTCTCTTATATAACCTCTTTCTTTTATTTGAAAACAGTCTGCCACGGCATGACTTGTTTTTTGGACTATTTTTTCTAAACTTATTTTTCCTTCTTTGTAATAATGCAACATCAATTGCAAACTGTGTTGTACCAGTGGTAGCCCTGCATGTGCATGCTCGTAAGGAGGTTCTTTTTCTGATAATAAATGAGGTGCATGGTCGGTGGCTATTACGTCTAACCTATCATCCAATAAAGCTTCCCATAATGCTTTTTTATTGCGAGGCGCTTTTATAGCTGGGTTACATTTTATTTTATAACCAAGTCTTTCATAATCATCTGCTGTAAAGTGAAGATGATGCACACATACTTCTGATGTTATTCTTTTATCTTTTAGAGGCATCATATTGCCAAATAATTGCAATTCTCTTTCTGTAGAAATATGTAAAATATGCAAACGGCTATTATACTTTTTTGCAAACTGTATAGCGGTAACAGAGCTTTCATAGCAAGCTTCTTCACTACGAATGAGGGGGTGGTCGCTCGGATCTAGATTTTCTTTTCCTGCTTTTATTTTTTCATATTGCTGCCTAATAATTCTTTCATCTTCGCAATGCGTGGCAATAAGCATTTCGCTTTCGCTAAATATTTTATCGAGTGTGGCATGGTTATTTACGAGCATATTGCCAGTGCTGCTACCCATAAATATTTTTAAGCCACAAATGGTATTTTTATAATTATTCACTTTTAGTGCTTCTGTAGCATTATCATTGCTCACACCCATAAAAAAAGAATAATTGGCTGCTGAGTGTTGTGCTGCAATCTTGTATTTATCTTCCAATAAATCTATGGTAAGTGCATTGGGAATCGTATTGGGCATTTCCATAAAACTGGTTACTCCGCCTGCTACAGCTGCGATACTTTCTGTAGAAATGGTGGCTTTGTGAGTGAGACCGGGTTCTCTAAAATGCACTTGATCATCTATTAAACCGGGAAAAAGATGCTTGTTTTGCCCATCAATTTCGATAATATTACCCTTTGGAGAGACATTATTGTCTATTTTTTCTATCCGTTCACCTTGTACTAATACATCTTTGCACTCAATTTTTCCTTCATTTACTACAAGTATGTCCTTAAAAAGATACTTTTGCATACGATTTATTCGTTAGTGTTAAAATTAAACTATTAATCCAAATGCAAATTATTAAAAGCTTTGTTAAACTCCTTGTTTTTTATTGTCCAATTAGTGCTATTGGGCAATCTACTTATTTAAACCAAGGTGCTAAAGAATACCGTTTTATAGAAAGGTTGGAAATAAAGCAAAAAACCAATACCGACCTCAACTTTTCTACACTTCGTCCGTTTAACAGAAAATACATTGTAAGAGAGGCTACTTTTTTGGATAGCGCCCGATTGGGTTTTAAAGATACTACAGGTGTAGATAAATACAAAGAATGGACAGATCTTGACCTTACGCCTGTAGATGAATACAATTTACAAAGTTTGTTAATGAATAACAGTGAATGGGTAACTACACCTAAACAAGAATTTATGAGTAAAAAGCCGTTGTTTAAATCCTTTTATAAAACCAAGGCAAATATGATAGAGATAAACAACAAAGACTTTTTTCTTGCTGTTAATCCAATACTTCAAATTCACCAAGCTATAGAGCCTGGGTATGACCAAGGTATATTTTTAAACTCACGTGGTATAAGTGTGCGTGGGCTTATTGCAAAAAAAGTTGGTTTCTCCTCATGGGTTACAGATAACCAAGAAAGAGGACCGCAATTTTTTCAACAGCAAGTAAATAGTTTTCGTGCTGTGCCTGGCGTAGGATTTTACAAACAGTTTAAGAAAACTGGTGTGGATTATTTTGATGCAAGGGGATATGTAACCTTTAATGCTGCTAAATTTATCGACTTTCAACTTGGTTACGATAAAAACTTTATTGGTAATGGTTACAGAAGTTTGTTTTTAAGCGATTGGGGAAATAGTTATTTGTTTGCAAAAATAAATACCAAAATATGGAAGCTTAATTACCAGAATATTTTTATGGAGTTAATGCCACAGTTTACCAAAACAAGGGATACTTTATTGGATAGAAAATATGCTGCTATGCATCATTTGAGTATGAATGTAACTAAATGGCTTAATATTGGTTTGTTTGAAGGAGTAGTTTTTGGCAGAAAAAATCGTTTTGATTTTCAATATCTAAACCCAATTATTTTTTATCGCCATGTTGAAGGTAATGTTGGAAGTCCCGACAATGCCATTGCAGGTATGGATTTTAAAGCCAATCTAGCACATCGGATACAATTGTATGGCCAGTTTATACTTGATGAGTTTGTATTATCCGAAGTGAGAAATAATCCTACAAGTTGGGTAAATAAATTTGGCATACAAGCCGGGTTTAAATATGTGGATGCATTTGGCGTAAGAAACCTTGATATACAAGGTGAAATAAATAGAGTAAGACCATTTACCTACTCCCATTATGA
Source organism: Ferruginibacter sp. (assembly GCA_043717975.1). GTDB lineage: Bacteria > Bacteroidota > Bacteroidia > Chitinophagales > Chitinophagaceae > Ferruginibacter. The sequence continues at coordinate 24,225 of JAYSWO010000200.1, forward strand.
TACTACTGCTAATTATACCCATTACAACCAACCATTAGCGCACCCACTGGGAGCAAATTTTCAAGAGTTTATTGGTATAGCACATTACCAACCAGCTCCTAAATGGAATATTTATGCTAAGGCTATTTATTATTATCAAGGAATAGATACCGCTGGTCTAAATAATGGGGGAAATATTTTTAAAAATTATATTACAAGATCTACAGCTGCCAATAATAAATTTACGGTAGGTGGTGGCGCAAAAGCTACTTGCTTTAATGGTACTTTTCAAGTATCGTATGAGCTAAGAGAAAATTTATTTTTTGATGCTTCTTTGCAAACTAGACTATACAAAATACAAGGTTTTGCAGGAGAAAGTAATACAACATTGGTAACAGCTGGTGTTCGTTTAAATATGTTTAAACGGAATTATGATTTTTAAAATCGTAATTATTTTATTTAAAAAGCAATCAGAAATGGTTGCTTTTTTTATTCTACCGTAAGCGAAAAAGTAATGGCTCGTGAGTTTATTTGATCTATGGTATTAGCATATTTAAAAGGAGTCCTAGACAATACATTTCTTAGCCCATAGGTTACCTTAAGCTCGGGTGTAAGCACAAAAACAGGAAAATAAAAATGAAACCCTATACCCGCTTCTGCAGCATAATCTAATTTTTGTAATGTAAGTGCATCGTCATTGTTCTTTTTTCCTGCATTTGCAGCTAAGTCATAATCCAACCTACCCCCAGCTATTACAAATACTTTAAAATTATTTATACGGTCGCTTGCAAATTTTAAATGAAAAGGAAGCACCAAGGAAATACCAGAAACTTTTTTCGTAGTAATGGAATCTTCTTTTAATGATAAGTCTGGTGTTTTTAGAGAGTATTGAAATACTTTTTCAGTAAATACCAAATTAAGCGGGTAGGTTCTTATATCAAGATGATTGCTGAGACGCATATTTACCAACCCAGCAAGGTTAATACCTGTGCTATTTACACTTTCTATTACGTTCACGCTATCAAATTGAAGAAACCGTGGGCTGTGTAAAATGCCATAATGAGAACGGTTTACACCAAGGCTAATACCAAAATGAAATTTTTGATCATCATGGTCTGGCGAGTTTATTTCATTTCGCAATTGTGCCCGCCCAAGGCTGGGCAGCAAAATAGCCAATGTAAAAATGGAAGTTATTATTTTGTTCCGCAATAGATGCTGCATATGCCTAAGCTCAATGGTTTATTGATAGTGTTTTTAAAGCCAACGGTATTCAAGATATTGATAAAATCTTTCCCTTCAGGAAATTTTTTTATAGATGCATCCAAATATTCGTAGGCATCTTTATTTTTTGAAAAAAGTTTTGCAATATTTGGCGAAACCAATTTCATATAAAAATTATAAAATCCTTTTACAAAAACATTTTTGGGCCTACTAAATTCTAATACTACTAATTTTCCTCCCGGCCTAAGTACCCTTTTTATTTCTGACAATCCTTTTTCTAAATACTCAAAATTTCTCACACCAAATGCTACCGTTACCGCATCAAAACTATTATCTTCAAATTGTATAGCAGCGCTATCGCCATTGTACAATTGTATTATTTTTTCTACCCCAGATGAAACAATTTTCTTTCTGCCAATATCCAGCATACCATCGCTAATATCAATCCCTATAATGGAGGAAGGTTTTAATATTTTTTCCGTCATCAATGCCACATCTGCTGTACCGGTAGCCACATCGAGTATTTTTTGTGGCTTAATATCTTTTAAATATGCTATGGCTTTTTTGCGCCAGCCCACATCTATGCCTGCACTCAAAAACCTATTAAGAAAATCGTAACGGTGTGCTATGTTATCAAACATATCTGCCACCTGATTTTTTTTGCTTAGCTCCGACTCTTTATACGGAACAATTGTATCATGCTCAAAATTTGCCATTCGTACTGCAAATATAAGTGCTTTAAAACACAGGTTAAATACACTTAGGTACTTTTGATGCTTATATAAAGTTAAATTTGCGCTATATTAAACCACAAAAATGCATATTAAGAAAGCTACATACGTTATAAGCAGTCCCGATTTTGAAAAATGCCCCGCACCCGATAGACCTGAATTTGCCTTTATTGGCCGTAGTAATGTGGGTAAATCATCTTTAATTAATATGCTTTGCAACAATGAAAAACTGGCTAAAACGTCTGGATCTCCAGGTAAAACACAAATGTTAAACCATTTTGAGATAGTAAGTAATAATGGGGAAGAAGGCAAGAAAATAGTGGCAGATAAAAAATGGTATTTGGTAGATTTACCTGGTTATGGTTTTGCCAAAGTGAGTATTCGTAGTAGAAGAAAATGGGAGCAAATGATTGAAAATTATTTACGCAAACGTGAAAACCTTTCTCACCTGTTTGTTTTGATAGATGCTAGACATAGCCCACAAAAAATAGATTTGGAGTTTTTAGAAAACCTAAAAACTTGGAATATTTCTTTTAGTCTTGCCTTTACTAAAAGTGATAAAGAAAGCCAACGCATTGTAAGTAAAAATGTAAAAGATTTTTTAGAGGCCATGAAAAAAACTTGGCAGTTTTTGCCTCAGCATTTTGTAACGAGCGCCGTAAAAAAATCTGGCAGATTAAAAATGCTGGCATTTATTGGAGAAACTACAGATGAATTGATGGACAAAGGTTCCTTAAAATAAAGAAAGCCGGCCCCTAACGCCGACTTCCCTTTCTTTTACACATGAATCTACCTTACTGTTTTATAATTCTTTCTGTTTGTTTATATTTATCATTCATCATTTGTAGTATATACATTCCCCTAGGTAGGTTTGCTACATCGATGTTGTTTATACCTTTTCTTTGGCTTCCTGTACCTATTAATCTTGCATTGGCATCATATAAATTATACGAATAATTTTCTATAGCAGTTACCTTAATATTTTCTTGTACCAAAGTAGATATTTCAAATAATTTTTCGTTTCCATTAGATTTTAATCCGACAATATTTGAATAATTACTTTCACCAATAGATGAGGTTACTTTAACTCGGTAAAACATTGTTCCTGATTTATTAGGAGTATTTGTAAACGTTTTTACACCAGTAACATCCATCATTATTGAAGAAAAATCTGTACCATTTGTTGATGCTTGCAATTCTTGTTTTACAATTGGTTCGTCAGATATAACATTCCAATTTAATTGGTGCATACCATTCTTAGTTTTGCCTTGCAACGATACATCGTGTATTGCTAAAACTCCTCTAGACCCCATTATTGTATAAGAACCCAAACTTCCATATTGGCTTACATTGTTGTTTCCTGTACCATCTACTACAAAATAATAGGTGCCTGCGTTTAAAGCCGTATCTATAATTACATTCATAGAGGTTAGCGGATCATAACTACGGATGAGAGTATTAGAGCCATTGTAAAGAGATACCATTACATCAAGATTTGCTCCTATATTGTTTCCACCCAAACTATATGGGCTAACTTCTAAATGTACCATACTGTTTTGTACAAGTGTTATTTTAAACGCATCTTTATCTGTTGCAGTAGTTATAATGCCAGATGCATTTATATTGCTTACATTCAATGCGGTGGTATTATTGTCCATGGCTTCTGCATAATCATCTGTACGATAGCCAAATCCATTTGCTGAAACAATAATCGAAATGTTATCTTGATTTGTGGCACAGTCATATGGTGTTGGACCAACATTCCAACCCGTCATATTTTTTGCATAACTATTTCCCATTATTGGCGCCCAACTTGTTTGTTCGCCATTAATACCTACACCAGTGTTATATTGTTCTGTAAGTACGCACCCTGCATCAAATCTAGCTTGGTGAGAAAGGCCAACAGAGTGCCCGCTTTCGTGAGAACAACATTCACCAATATATTTAGGGTTATTTGCTAACTTGTCTGGAAATACAAAGCAAGGTGCATCTGTACCCCATGTAAAACTATTTGTATAAGCCACACCACCCACGCCAGGATACCAAGCACTAGTTGGTGTTACAATTACCCTTATTCTTTGACCAACAGGAGCAGCTAAAAATTTAGTAGAGTCTGTGGTTATATTTACTTCAAACGGGCGATAATCTTCGCTTACACGATTAAAAATATCGGTAATTTGTGCTGCAGTAAGTATGGCTGGATTACAATAAAATGAAGTACCACTTCGCCATGCACCATGTTGTACTGTTTGACCATCAAAGTCAAGAAAAATAGTTGGTGTAGATGTAAGTGCCGGAAGACTGCTAAGCGTAGGAACTTGGCAGTAAGCATTTAGCGATGAGAATAGCAGTGCTATAAAGCATAGCTTTTGTAAAAAGTTTTTCATGTAAGGAATTTTGTGATAGTTGCGATTGTAGGATTTTAGGGCAATCAGCAGTATCGTATTATAAAAAATCTATAACTTGCAAGGCTCTAATATCTTACCGGATTCAAATTTTTGCAAACTATAAATACCATTATTATTTTTTATTATATACCCGTCTGCAGCATCTTGATTAATGATAAGACCTGCATATGAAATTGAATTATCTTTATTTGTTATTTTAGAAATTTGAAAAATTGACTGATTGTTTTCTGTAGAACGAATCATGATGGTTTGTAAGTTGTCGTACTTCTGTTGATTACTTATAACTGTGCCTGCAAATTTGAAGTTAGATGCTAAGTTTATAGAAACAGATGTACCTTCATTATATGAAAAAGCTTCAGTAATAATTATTTTATTTAGAGAAATATTTTCTGGGTATGCGCCAAACAATGTTGGTTTTGTTTGAGCAAAGCTAGTAGCTGATAAAATTGTACAAAGTACAATAAGTACAGTCTTAGTAATTAGTTTCATCTAGTTGGTTTTAAACAGATTTTTTTGAATTGGATATTCAAGTTTTAAAACGCAATACTGTATAAATTATTATTTAAAAGAAAAAAAAATTTACTTAAAGATGTTAATATTGATTGGTAGATAACAAAACAAGGGTGCAAGCTTCCATTGTTTCTATACCATTTTTTTTGGCAAGTCCTTCTAATTCATCATTTTCTGCACCAGGGTTGAATATAATACGTTTTGGCTTTAAAGAAAAAATATAATCATAATATTTTTTTTGGTTTTGAGCGTTTAAATACAGTGTTATAGTATCCACATCGCTGTGTGGTAGTAGTTCTTCTACGATAGGTACATTTCCTATTACAGCAGCTTTTCTTCCTATAGCAATTACAGGGTGGTTATGTGCTACTAATTTTTTTACAGCCATATTGCTATAGCGTTCTGTATTCTCTGAGGCCCCAAGCACCACTGTTTTCTTTTGCATTATGTTAGTTCAAAAATCGTGATTGTAAATCTGGCGTTGGCATCATGCAGCTTTCTTGCTTGCCAAACCATTTGTATCTATTTTTTGCAATTACATTGTACACTGCATTTCTTATAAAAGGAGGAACAATAATAAAGCCGTATAAAAATTTTACAAGTCCTTTCAATTGACTTGCTACCATTAATGCAGCAGTGCTTTTTAAAAATATTTTATCTTCTTTTATTAATACAAATGAGTTAAAACCAGTTTGCGGTAGATTAAATTCTTTCAACAATGCTTGGCCTGCTTCAGATTGAAGAGAAGCAAAACGAAATATTTTATCATCATCATGTTTTAATACAAATTGTACAGAGCTGTTACAAAGATTGCATACACCATCGAATAATATAATTGGGTTTTTATTCATTTTGTTGTGTAAAGTTAATTTTATTTTTTTTGTATTAAAATATCTTTCAAAGCGTCCTCCACTTTGTTAAATGCAAAATTAAACCCCCAATTCAATAATTTTTGTGGAATAACCCAACGGCTTTTTAAAATCAACTCTGTTTCTGTTTTAATAATTACAGCCCCTATCTTTAATAACCATTCCGGCGCAGGCAGGCCAAAAGGCATTTTCATAGTTCTTCTAAATATCTTCATCAATTGTGCATTTGTTACTGGGTTAGGAGCTGAAGCATTTATTACACCTGATATATGTTCGTTTGCTTTTACAAATTCTATCGTACCAAATATATCTTCAATATGTATCCAACTAAACATTTGGTTACCCTCTCCTTGCTTGCCACCAAGCCCAAACTGTACTAATTTTTTTAAAGGAAGTATTACCCCGCCATCTTTTCCCAGCACAATTGCCATACGCAATGCTACTAGTCGGGTTTTGTGCAAAGAAAAATCAAAGAATGCTTTTTCCCAAGCTGTTGCTATTCCCACAGAAAAACCGGCACCTATTTCTCCAGTTGCCTCCGTCATTGGCCTATCTATCGCATGGCGATAAATAGTAGCCGTACTGCTATTAATCCAAAGTGGCGGTGGATTTTTGCATTGCAATATGGCCTCGCCTAAAATATTGGTTGTATCTATTCTTGAATCGTATATTTCTTTTTTATTTTTTGCATTATATCTACAATCCACCGACTTCCCAGCAAGGTTTATAAGCATTTCCGCATTTTCTAAAGTAGCTACTATCGCAGGCACATTATTCCAATTTGTATGCTTCTTTCCACGAGAAATTATTATTACTTCATAACCTAGTGCAATATATTTTTGATACAAGTATTCACCTACAAACCCTGTGCCCCCTGCTAAAACAATTTTCTTTGTCATGCTTAAATGATAAAAAGTAAAATAATAAACCGATATAAAATGTATGTATAAGAAAGATAATTAGGCAATGCCATTTTAGCTACCCTATTTTTATGTATAAAAAACATAAGCATTACTACTACAAAAAAATAAACAAGATTTACTAGAGTGCTACAAGTTGTAATATGATTTATTAAAAGCAATGGCCAAAGCATTAATGACCCGATTAATGAGACAGATAACATTTGGTAATAGTAATCTAGTTTTATTGTCCAATACTTATAAAAAATAAACATGTATTGAAAAACAACCATCCCCAACACAATTAATAATTCAAACAACCAATGGTAATGAATACTAAGCAAATGCTGAATATGTTTTGCATAATAGCTAAGCGTAAATGCAGTAATAGCAATACAAATAATTATGGATAATATTTTTATTAAAACTGTTTTCATTTTAATTGATGAAGTGGGCGTTTTAATTTTGCAAATACTTCATATCCACAAATGCAGGTATAAAATACTGCCATGAAGGGAGCTATATAAATTAAAACATAAAAGTATACGAACGTAAACATTCCTAAAATAGAACAAATGGTTATCCAGTGGTAGATTTTTCTAACAGTAGAAATACTAAAGGTTTGTTTATTGACAGTATGTATAATCATGCTTATAACTTGCCACCCGCCTACAGTAATGTAACCATAAAGAAATAGTACATCTTTTTTTATTAATCCAATAATTGTAAATCCAATAATCAATAAAACACTCACCCAAAAATCTATAACCTTAAATTGTTTTATAATTGTATATATTATATTTTCAGAAAATAATGAAAGTTAAAGCTCAAATAAAAGCCGAAATATTTCGACTTAATTGATCAATAGAAAATGATACATTCCTATTTAAATATCTTCAACACAGCACCAATAAATTTATTCTCCTCTGCCTTTATCATAACATCTAATAAACTATCGGCATGCTTACTTAGTTTTTTTATATCACCTACTACTTGCAAAAATTCTTTGGCTCCTTTTTCTTTTTTATCATCAATATTTTCAAGATTACCCAACAGTTTAAGCATTGGGTCTAGCTCACGCTTTTTTCTTTCTTTAATAATCTGTGTGGCTACTTTCCAAATATCTTTATCTGCAGTAAAATACTCTTTCCTTTCTCCCTGCACCACTACCCTATCTATCAATCCCCAACCTATCAAATCTCTAATATTCATATTTACATTACCACGGCTAATGCTTAGTTGTTCCATTATATCATCTTGCGTAATAGGCTCCGTACTTATTAGCAACAATGCATGTATTTGCGCCATGGTTCTATTTATACCCCACTGTGTGCCAAATGCTCCCCAGCTGTTTATAAATTGTTGTTTTGCTTCATCTAATTTCATATCGTAAAGGTATAAAATGTTTTCGTATTTTCAATAATAATTGAAAATTATTTTTAGATTAGTACCCAAAATACTTGCTAATTTATTTTTTACTTATTCTGTAAGCACCTATTTTTGTGAAACCCCACTTTTTCATACTGTTACACTGCACCAAAACTACTTTTTCGTTATGAAGAAAATCTTTACGCTATTTTTAAATATCAATTTATTGATTGTTGGTTATGCTAGTGGGCAAACAATAACTACACCTGGCAATGCTACAAGTTATTGCCAAGGGCTATCGTTGGTGCTCACTGCATCTCCCACGCCCTCGCCAACCTATACTTGGGAAAAATCGCCTGATGGAAATGCTCCTTGGACTCCATTGGTTTCCAACACTCCCACATTTACAGTTTCAACTCCAGGATTTTATAGAGTAGTAGCTGCTGGCACGCCACCCATAGTGTACCCAGCAATAGAAATTACCGAAAATCCAAAACCTATTCCTTCGTTTACTTTTGCACCCACTAATCAATGCGGAACTGTACCAGTTTTGTTTACAAATACCACCACTGGTGCAGCTAGTTACTTATGGAATTTTGGGGATGTTCCTTCTGGTGCAAATAATTCATCTACGGCAACGAACCCTACACATAGATTTGTAGGGATATCTGGTAATGCTACACAAAATTTTACAGTAACACAAACAGCTACCAGTGCCCAAGGTTGTACTGCTTCTACTACAAGAACAGTAACTACAACCCAATTGCCTGATGCAAAGTTAAACGGGCCAGGTGCGGTAACTTACAACGGGAACAATTATTTTAAAAAATGTACAAACTCTATTTCAGAAGTTTTCACATTTTCTAATGCTACATCTACTATAACTACAAATACTAATTATCAAATTATATGGGGAGATGCTTCGCCTGATTTTAACTCACCTACTTTTCCTGTCGGGCAGTTACTAACACATACTTATCCGTTAGGCACAACAAGTTTATTAATTATAGTAACAGGGCAAAATGGTTGTAAGGATACTACTTTATACAATATTTTCTTGGGTAATAATCCATCAGTTGGTTTGGGGAATCCTGGCAATACAGCTATTTGTACAAGCAATACACTCACTTTCCCAATTTCAAGTACTTCCACAAATACTGCAGGTACAAACTATACTGTAACATTTAGTGATGGCAGCGCACCAATAACATTTTCTCAACCTGCTCCACTTACAATTAGTCATACTTTTCTAAGTACTTCTTGTGGCACAAATACGAACCCTAGTTTCCCCAATGCTTTTTCTGCAACCATTTTAGCTTCAAACCCTTGTGCATCCTCTCTTGCAACGGTAGTACCAATATACGTTTCACAAAAACCTGCTCCGGCTTTTACCATTTCTCCAAAAGATACAATTTGTCTAGCAACTAATGTAAATATCACCAATACATCTGGATTAAGTAGTAGTAATGATAATGGAGTTTGTACACCAGGAAAACAAATTTGGAGCATTACTCCTGCTACTGGTTGGATACTTAATTCGGGAAACTTTGGAAATAATTTAAACTCAAATGACCCTGCTTTTTGGCTTAATGGTAGTTCTAGTTTAAACTTTACTTTTAATACAATAGGCACTTATACCATTAAAATGATTATCGGCAATACATTTTGTGGAATAGATTCTATTATTAAAACGATTTGCGTAAACCCAAATCCAATAGCTAATTTTAACATTGATAATTTAACAGGTTGTACGCCACTTACTGTAAATACAACAAACAACTCTAATACTCCTTTCTGTGGAACCAACAAATACCTTTGGAATGTTACTTACACACCCACAACAGGATGCACACCAAGTGTATCCTTATTTAATTATTTAAATGGAACCAATGCAAATTCTGCAGCACCACAATTTCAATTTATTAACCCAGGCACTTATACAATTAATTTAAGAACAATTACCCCTGGTGGTGTTTGTACATCAGCTGTAGTAATTAAAACAGTAATTGTAAAAGCAAAGCCAATTGTATCTATTGTTCCACTTATTGCGACTTGTCAAAATGTAGCCTTTTCGCCAACAGCTACGGCTAATTGTAATGTAGCTGCTACAACTACATATTTATGGACTTTCCCTAGTGGCACACCAAGTTCTGCTAACACTGCATCTCCCGGTTCAATTGTTTTTTCTACATCAGGAACTTACAGTATCACCCTAGATGTAACCAACGAGTGCGGTACAACAAATGCCACACAACCCATTACTATAAACCCACAGCCCGATTTTACTGCCCCGCCAAACATTGCCTTTTGTGCAGGAGAAACAACTACGGCATATAGCTTTACTAGCGCACCCACTGGGGCTACATTTACTTGGACAAACAGCAATACTGCTATCGGATTGGCAGCATCGGGCAATACAAGCATACCAGCATTTACAGCTACAAATAATACCACCGCACCAATTACAGCCACCATAAATATTATTGCTTTGCAAGGAGGTTGTACACGTATAAGATCTTTTGTAATTACTGTAAATCCTCGCCCACTATCGCCTGCGGTTACTACACCTGTTGCATATTGCCAAAATGAAACAGCTACAGCATTAATAGCTACCGCAACTACAGGTAATAC
>JAYSWO010000003.1:0-6445 GCA_043717975.1 Ferruginibacter sp.
CATCATTCCAAGCATTTGCCACACCACATGTTGGCGTTGGTAAAGTCGCAGATTGGGTAGAGTTATTTGTAGTTCCCCCTGTTACTACTCCACAAAGTAAATTAGGATTTACAGTTACTGATTGAGCATTTACGCATTCATCATTTGCAGGTGGAATATTTGCTGTTACACAAATACCAAAAGTACCTGCCTGACCGCCAACTCCCCACATTCTTATATATATTACTGTACCGGCAGCTGCTGTTAAAGTTAATTGAGGCATTAAGTTACCACCATTATTATCATTACAACCAATATTAGTAAATGTAAGCGTTGGGCATGTTCCAGTAGCAGTATAGGCAGCCAGAGCACCGTTTGTTAGAGCTGGTTGAGTTGGGCCAGCAGCAGGGCCTGATCTTGTGTCTATTACAATAGAAGTTGCACCTGCTGGTACAACTACTGTAAACCATACATCTCCATCTAAAAAAGTACCACAAGGTGGGTTAGAAACTCCGGCAGTAGCACTAGCATCTACATTAGAAAATGTAGAAAATGAGCATGCAGCATTAGCTACTAAAGAGATGGCCCCAGTACCAGGAAAAGCTGGATCCAAACAGGGATCATCATTTAAAGGAATCTGTGCAAAAGTTTGCGATATAAAAAAGAATGATAAAGCAAACAACAAAACTTGCTTTTGCAATTTCTTCAAAATAGAACAACAATTCTTAAACGGGGTATAAATATGCATGGTTAAATTTTTATTAGTTGTAAACATCCCTTTTTATTGATTTGTATTATTTGATATTATTTTTTTTGATTCCAATAATTTTTTTTCAATTTGTCCTGTTAATATATGCCAAAACATTAGAAAATCAGAAGCAAGGCTATAAAGTGGATAGGTAAACGTAGCGGGTCTATTTTTTTCTATAAAATAATGCCCTACCCAAGCAAACCCATATCCTAATATAGGTACCATAGCAAAGAAAAACCACTTACCCGTTGCCAATCCTGCAAGCAATGCAAATAATAAAAGCATTGTTCCTATAAAGTGCAATACCCTGTTTTTACTATCAGCATGCTCTGTGAGATAGTAAGGATAAAAACTGCTAAAGGTTTTATATTTTTTTTCTAGTGACATTAAAAGTTTTTTCCAAAATCGAATCTTAATCCAATCTCGTGTGCACCCGAACCTCCATCAAAAATACTTACCGGATTATTATACACATCATAACTGTAAGAAACATTTAATTTATCTGCTAATTTGAATCCTGCCTGTACACTGTAAGACTGTCTCATTTTGTAAATAATTGCAGTCCATAATAGTTTTTGATAATCTAACTTCATACCTATTTCAAATTCTGTAGGAGAATGTTCTATTACCCTAACAAGTGCATTTGGTATTAAAGTAATATCGCCAGGTGTTAGAAACTCATAATTTGCTATGAAATTATAATGCCTATATAATTTCCCATTCAACTTTGCATTTGGCACATCTCCCAATTGCAATTTTGATTGTATTAATTGGCTTACCGCAGCTCCTGCGCTTAACTTGCCATTGGTATAATAAACGCCTGCACCAGCATCTATACCTACTTTTTGAGTGGCCCCAGCTAGTGCTGGATCATTTCCCAAAGCATCAGAAAGCTTACTTTTATCAATTGCATACTGTAGCGCTCTTAATTCAAGACCTATACCTAATTTTTGTTTTTCATCTTTTGAAATGATATGATAAGAATATGCCAATTGTAAACCAGTTCTACTTGTAGGTCCTGTTTCGTCCCTATACACATAGCCAGCTATACCTGCTTTTAGCTTTGTAAGATTTACATCTTCATAAATCATAAATGTTTTGGGGTTACCAGGGAAAGAACTCCATTGGTTTCTATACGACACTCCTACTTCGTTTTTTTCAGACATTCCTGCTGCAGCTGGGTTGAGCATAGAATTGTGTTGCAAGTACTGGCTCATAAAATGAAGTTGCTGTGCCGAAACGCAATAACCAGCAATCAATAAAAATAAAAAGAGTGTAAGTTTTCTCATGTTTAAAATTTGGTAATGGATGCTAAAGTTAAAAGAAATGTTAATTATATGAGCAGATTCCTAAAAAAAAAACCACATTTTTATAATAATGTGGATATTTCTACGTTGCGAAGGTTTTGAAGCCGATGGAGTACATCGTCTTTACGCTCATCGGGTATGCCAAGTTTGATTATGGAAAATAACTGGTTTTCTTGCGATATGATGATACAACCAAATTGCTTTATAATGATCAGTATTTCATTCATTTGCGTGTAGTTAAACTCAATATTACAATATCTTAAAACGGGCTTTTGCACAATGGGAACTACTTGCAAAACCAAAGATGCTGCTGTTTTGTAGGCATTAATCAACCCCGGAACACCCAATAATGAACCTCCAAAATAACGAACTACTACAATCAAAGTGTCAGTAACTTCTTTGCTATCCAGTTGACCCAAAATTGGTTTTCCTGCACTTCCAGCAGGTTCCCCATCATCGCTGCTTCTAAAAGCATTGCCATCTGTACCTAATTTATATGCAAAACAAAAGTGTGCAGCTTTGGGATGATCTTTTTTTAATTTATGTATGATTTCTTTAAATTCTTTTACATTAGCTAAAGGAAAGGCATAAGCTAAAAATTTACTCCCCCTATCTTTAAACTCTGCCACCCCTTCTTGTGTTATTGTGTTATAAAAACTCATTATTATTTTGTTTGAAAAAATCTATTCTATCTGTGAAAATATTTTCAGTATGTAGTATCGTTTCGCCTTTTAATATTGGTGAATATATGCCCGTTTTTATTGCCATTGTTTTATTGGTAATCACTAAAGCTTCATCCCACAAATTTTCATCAACAAAATACTGAATGGAGGTTGCTCCGCCTTCTATGATTACAGCGTTTAGTTTGTACTGATATAAACATGCTACAATGCCTTGTACAATTGGTGTTCCTTCTGTTACTTTATAAAAAATAATATTGCCTATGGTTTCATTCTTTTTACAATTAATAACGATTGTCGTTGCAACATCATCAAATACATTCAAATCATTATTCAATTCCAAGTTTGTATCTACAATAATCCGTACGGGATTATTCCCTTGCCATAACCTAGTGGTTAATGATGGATTGTCCTGTTGCGTAGTGGTTTTACCAACCAAAATAGCTGCCGTTTCTGCCCGTAATTTATGTACATATTTATTGGTAAAATCATTGCTTATTTTCACTGGCCTTCCGGCTTCTGAAGCAATAAAACCATCACTTGTTTGTGCCCATTTTAAAATAATATAAGGCCGTTTTTTTTCTTGAAAAGTAAAAAATATTTTATTTAATAATCTACATTCTTTTTCTAATATACCAAGCTCTACTTGTACACCTGCTGCTATTAATTTTTCTATTCCCTTCCCATTTACTTTTTCAAAACTGTCTCTACAACCTATTACTAAGTGGGGTATTCTATTTTGCAAAATTAAATCTACACAAGGTGGGGTTTTACCAAAATGTGCACAAGGCTCTAAAGAAACATATAAAGTACTTTTTGCAATCAGAGAAATATTTTCTTCCACAACACTATTCATACAATTTACTTCTGCATGTGCTTCGCCAAATCTTTCATGATACCCCTCCCCTATTATTTTACCCTCATACACAAGCATAGCCCCCACGAGTGGGTTGGGTGCTACATTGCCAGCACCCAATTGTGCTAGCGCAATGCATCTTTGCATATATAATGTATGATTTGTCAAGCATCAAAAATAAGCATGAAATAGACCATAAAAAAATGAAGTATGTTTGCAGCAATGACTATTAAAGAAATACACAACAAATATATAACCTCATTAAAAGAAATATACAGTGATGGCGAAGCGAATGCCATTACAAATATTGTATTTGAACACTTTTGCAAAATGAATACATCTGATTTAATTATTAAAGCAGATGAAACAGTACCGTCAGAACCTTTAAACAATATTGAAGCTGCATTAGAAAGACTATTGAAACACGAACCAGTACAATATATTATCGGCGAAGCATGGTTTTACAACTTACCATTTCATGTAAATAATAATGTACTCATACCAAGACCTGAAACGGAAGAGCTGGTGCATGAAGCCATTTCTTTTTTAAAAACCAGCAAAGGGAAAAGTGTTTTAGATATTGGTACTGGCAGTGGTTGTATTCCTATCAGCATAAAAAAAAATATACCCAGTGCTATCGTAATATCCATTGATGTGAGCGAAAGTGCGCTAGAAGTAGCCAAAGAAAATGCTAGTGCAAATAATGTAGAAATTGTTTTTAAGAAAATTGATTTTCTTAATGAAGAAAATTATGAATCGCTTGACATGTTTGATGTGATTATAAGCAATCCACCATACATACCCGAAGAAGAAAAAAATTCGTTAGAAAAAAATGTAACTGCACATGAACCACACCTTGCATTGTTTGTTCCACAAAACGATGCATTCATTTTTTATAAAAGAATATTGTCATTTGCAGAAAACCATCTCAAAAAAGATGGAAAAATTTTTTTAGAAACACATGAAGACCTAGCAAAAGAAACGGCTGCTCTTTTTACAGAAAAAAATTATTTTGTAGAAATAAAAAAAGACATGCAAGGCAAAGAAAGAATGCTTATTATTTATCGCTACCAGTAACCGTTGCAGATGTGGTGGCACCAAGCTTACGAGCTACTTTCATTACACGAACTATTTCTCCCCATTGTGCTATAGAATCAGCATTGATAACCACTGCGGGCTTTATACTATCGCCTTCATTTATAAATTTTCGCAAAGCAGACTCTAAAGAATCATGTTCTATTTTGGTAGCACCTACAAAAATATTTTTATCTTTATCTACACTTACTACTACACTTTGTTTTTGTTTGGTATCACTACTAGCTCTAGGCACACTCATCTTTATCACATTAGGATTGGCCAATGTAGATATCATTAAAAAGAACATTAATAATATGAACAAGATATCATTCAATGGCCCTGTGTCCACTTCTGAATGATCTTCTCTAAATTTATTTTTTCTTAGTGACATTTTTAAAAAGTTACGGGTTATTTAGTTACGAGTTACGGGTTTAAAGAGTTGAGTTGGTCGAACTTTGAACTTTCAACCTTGAACCTTCAACTTTGAACCTTCCTACCTCGTTGGTTCTTGCAAAATATCAATAAACTCGCTACTTGCTGCTTCCATTCTATTGGCTGTTCTATTTATTTGTGTATCTAAAAAACTATAACCAAGGTAAGCCAACATCCCTATTATTAATCCACTGGCCGAGGTTATCAATTTTATATACATAGCATCGGCAATTTGGCTAATAGATGGATTGCTTATTGTTGCAAATTCTTTCAACAATATAACCAACCCAACAATGGTACCTACAAAGCCAAACAACGGCGCTATACGAGCTATTACCGAAAGTATGTTTAAGTTTTTTTCCATTTTATACAATTCCAATTTTGCCACATTATTCATGCTTTTTTCAATGGCATCTATTGGCTTACCTATACGCTGAATGCCTTTGTCAATCATTCTACTCATAGGGTTGTCTTTATTCTTGGCAAGACTGCGAGCTGCTGATATATTACCACCAGTTATTTGATCTCTAATAATACTCATAAAATTTTCATCAAGTTTGTTTGCTTTGTTTATAACAAGCCAACGCTCAATAAAGACATAAATAGCCAAGGCAAACAAAATACCCAATGGTATCATAATGGGGCCACCCTTGCTGAGCATACCAAAAACGGTTTCAGATTTTGTGATGGCCGCGGCTGCAGCTGCTGTGCTGTCTATTTGCAAAAAAATATCAAACATATTATTTAAGGTTTCTTATTGGTGCTACATTAATCAAATATCATTCCGATTGCAATAAAGTGAATGTTTTTTGAATTTCGCTAAAGATAATGTTAAATCGATAAAATTGCCTACCGTAGGTAGGTTGTTTTATGGCTGAAGTGATAATGGTTGGCTAAAAAGAAAAAGTATCTCCATTTACTGAGATACTTTTATACTTTTTTACTTTATATACTTTTTTACTTTAAATACTTTTTTACTTTATATACTTATATCCTATTTATTATCCTGCAATTGTTGCATTGCCATAATTTGACGCATGGTTTTTTCCATTCCATCGCTACTACCATCTAAGAAAATCACATTGCCTTTGCCATACTCTGCAAAGTTCTTAATGGCTTCTACCCACATGCTAAACAAAATTACATTGGTATCTAAATTGGCTTGTTTCATTTCTGATGCGGCAGAACTCATACCACGTGCTACTTCTTCACGAAATAGTGCCACACCCTGTCCACGCAATTGCGCTGCTTGCCTTTCAGCTTCAGCAGCTATTTTTATAGAATTACCTTCTGCTTCCGCTGCTTTTGTTTTGGTAATAAGCAATGCTTGCCCTTCGTTTTCCGCAGCAGCTTTTAAGTTATT
>JAYSWO010000021.1:0-6252 GCA_043717975.1 Ferruginibacter sp.
GTTTAATTATTGAATAACAAGAGCCGTGTGATGGGAGACTGTCAAGCACGGTTCTGTGAGCGGCTTGGGCTGAAATGCCCTTGCCTACTCGACCCAGTGCAGCAATTTATAAAAGAAGTTTATGCTCCATCTTTTGTAAGATTTTTTAAAGAATATCTTTTACAACCTTGATTGATATAATTGATTGTGCAATGCAAGGCTTTAGGTTTGAATATTTTTATCTGAATTTATTACTTCTGCCATGGAAATGTGTTTAGTTATTTCTTTTATACTGAAAAGTTTATTCTTATAAGAATCCCCTCTAAAACAGTATTTTTACTGTGCCACTTTTTTTGAAATTACTTTTTCATTTATTGAAAATTCACCTACTACCGATACAGTAGCCTAGATGGAATGGTTACTTCTAAGCCTTGGCTGTAAAGTTGGGGAAAAAATGCTTTGCACTAAATATTAAACAAAAAAAAGATGGCAAGCTTGTTGTTTTTCATATCTAAAAAATTAAAAAGTTTCCTTTACAGTTAAATTACTCGCACTCCAGCAACCTGAATCGTACGATACATCAGTAGCGGTACCTCCTATATTACCTTGCGCACCAGATCTAGCCCAAATACTTACCGTGTGAAGCCCTGAAGAAAGGCCTGTATATAAGCCAAAAATGCTGGCATTTACATTTTGACCGAGTAATTGTACACTCGCACGTGCATTTCCATTAGTTGTTGGAAGATTATCGATTCTCAATTCATAGGTAGCGCCTGCTACGCCAGAAATTGTGTTAACCCTTAAATGTGTTTGAAATATCAATTCAATTTTAGTATCCAAATTATCTTTGGTAAAGCTACCTAAATCAGCAATTTTAGCATAAGTAGAAGTTGCAGTTAATAGTACTTGACAACTTGGAGGTATTATCGAAGTATATTTTGTGCTGTTTTTCCAGGTTGCATTACCTAATGCATCTGATATAAGTACACGACCAGCCGCTTCACCAATATTTTGCATACTCACATTGCCTATAGACCTTAGTGCTAAGCCGCCTGGTGCAGATATAAATTCGCCACCAGGATTTGGGGCGAAGGTAGATGTAGCACTTATACCACCACGTCCCCACATTCTACTTGCATAATCATTGCCGGCTTCTACCAATAGGGCAGTTGTATTGGGGCGACTGTCGGGTTCGGCTATATCCCTTAGAATTTTAACGGTTGCATTGGCAGCAACTACAGGGTTTTCGATAAATAACGAACCTCTATTGCCACTTTCTACTCTAAGGCGGTAAAGATAGCTGTCAACCCCTGTAGGATTACCTACATTAAGAGCACCATCGTCTGTCATTTTTAATAAAGTATTTAAGCTGGAGTTTCGTAGTGAAAAAGTATTCGTTGCGGCGGTACTACCTGCCCCTATAACATCTAACCTCCCCAATGGGTCAGCGCTGCCAATACCTACATTACCTTGTGGCGTTATTTGCATAATGGTATCCTTTGTATTTGATGGCAGGTCTGAGCTGCTACTGATTCTTAAGCCTTGCTCTTGATTGCTGGATATTTGCATTGTTGTACCAAAATTAGCAGATGTTCTATTATTAAAAATGAGTTGTGTAGTATCAGTAAAACCATTGCTACTAATTTTTACGACTGACTTTTGCGCTTTCTTAATTTCTAAATTGGCACTAGGTGTTAAAGTGCCTATACCCACATTTTGTGCCAATACATTGGTTGTAAAAATTAAAATGCTTAGTAAACTGATTATCTTTTTCATTTTATAAAATTTTATGCAAAGTTGATTAAACAAGACAATAAAAACAATACCATAAAAGGGGGATGCTGTTTGTAAAACCAATTGTACTTTTCGTAAATATTGGGTGTTCCGCCCTTTTAGTGAAGAATTGATGCGATGCCTTTGTTGCGCCAGCTTTCTACCACATTTTTGGCGGTACAAGTTGTGCGGTAAATTATAAAAGAGGTTTATGAAAAGTACAGATACCCATTAGCATATTTGGTAGGCTGCATATCTGCATGGGTTTGCATTCCTAACTCGAACGCAGGCGTAGAAGAAAATTTGTTTAAGGCACAGATATCTTTGTTGGTTTTCGCAAAAATACTTTTTACATTTTCACAAAATTTATCGTAGCAACAAAATACTTCCATTAAGCATTTTTTGCATGTTGAGGTTAACATCTCTATACCTAAGTACCCATACATATGTGCCCGCATTGGCCTTACTCTCTTTTATGGTACCATCCCAACCTTGCCATGCATTGTTGCTTACAAATACTTTTTCGCCATATCTATTAAAAACTTCTAAGCTAAATTCTTTTATCAAATCTGCATTCAATACTTTAAATACATCGTTTCGCCCATCGCCATTTGGCGAAAAAGCATTGGGCACATAAATGGTACAAGAAGGCAACACTTTTATAAAAAGAGAATCTTCTGCTATACAAATATCATTGGCTACAGCTACTTTTATTTTTTGCGATTGCAATCCACCAAATTCAATGGTTTGTTGTACTTCTCCTGTGCTCCATAGATATTTAAATAATGGGTTTGTGCCTGCAGTTAATGTAATGCGTTTTAGCGGGCATAGGGTTACATCATCGCCTAGCTCAAGTTTTGGTAATGCAAGCACATTAATAGTTATGTCTTTTTTATCTGTGCCACATAGCTTTGTTGATGCCGTTACACTAGATGTATATGTGCCTACTGTAGCGTACGTGTATGTGGGATTTAAAGAGGTATTGTTTGTATTACCATCTCCAAAATTCCATTCGTACTGTATATTGTTTTGTACAGTTTGTAAGCTGAAAGCAACTGATTTTGTCTCACATATTTTATTGCTGCTTACTGTAAAGTTTGCAGACGGAAGCGGCAATATCGTTATGGGCTTTTTTACAATAAGGCTACAATTGTAGTTATTGGTTATTGTATACACAACTTCATAATTGCCTGCCTGCGCATAAGTAACGGCCGGTGGATTTTGCAATGTAGCATTTTGTAGATTGCCAAAATCCCAATTGTGCGTAAGGTTGTTGCCCGTTGCCGTACTTGTAAAAAGTAGCGGAGTATTTAGGCAAACAGAATCTTTTGGTGCAATGGTAAAACCAGAAGTTATTTCATTGTCTAAATTTACAGTTCTAGGCAATGTACTAGTACATGTATTATTGCTAACGGTAAGGGTTACGGTTTTTTGCCCAAAGCTTGTATAAATATGTGAGGGGTTTTGTACATTACTGGTATTTAAAATACCAGATGCGGGGTCGCCAAAATCCCAAGCCCAACTTGTTACCCCATTGCCAGGGTGATTAAAAAATACGGTATCTTTTATACAACCAAAGCCTATATTAAAAGTAAAGTTTGCGTTTACTACATTGGAAATGTCAAAATTAATATTGTCAACAAGCGGTTGACTTAAGCCACATACATCAATGATGGTATTATTATCTGTACCATTTTTTGCTTTTACATTATAAGTACCTCCAACCGTTATGGGGGCAGCAGTATTCAATTCTATTAATGAAGTAGTAGCAGGGTTGCCAGTACAAACAAATGTAGCCGAAGTAATAGTAATATTTGATGGGCCGGATACTTCAAAGCTACTACCATTAAGATCTATAGAGCTACACAATACGGGCTTACTCAGTGTAAATATTATTTTGCTTGCTGCACAGGCTACAGGAGAAATTTGTAAGAATCTTGGTGGTACTTGGGGAGGTTGTGTTATAAAGTTTACGGTTTTTCCAACGGGCATTTGCTCATTGCATATGCCTAGCAATGTATTGCCATCTGTACCAGTTTGTGTGGTTACAGTATATGTATTAGCTGGTAGCGGTGCTGATAAATTTAGCACAATACTATCTGTAGAAAACTCTCCCACAGCACACGCAGGTGACGAAGCAGACAAAATAGAAACGCCTGTAGCAGGAGATAAATTAAAATCACTTCCATTAGCAGCTATAGAATTACATTTTATGGTTCTGTTAAGTTTTAAAGTAATTTTATTATTGGCACAATTGGCATTGGCATTGGCAAAATCTATTGGTAAACTTTCAGATATAGATGCGGTGCCTCCCGTAAAATTTAACGTATAACCTGTTGCCCCACCAGAAAAATTTACCACTATTAAAATATATTTTTGTCCAGCAAGCACTGGTTGCAATTGATTAAAGGGGCCAGAAGCGCAAGAAAGACTAGTGCCAGCAATTGTGCAACCTGTAGGGCCTGGAGAAGGACTAACATTGGCAGTTTTGAATAATGTTGGGTTGCTGTATATATCAGTTACAGATAAGGCATTTGTAACATTAAAAAGTACAAAATCATAATCACTAGCTAAACTAAAAGGTGTAATTAAAAAGCCTAATGTACCTGCTGTTACAATGGTAAATTTATAAAAATAGGGATTGCTGTTTGAAAGACTGCAACCTCCTGGAGTAGGAATACCTTGGCAAGAAGGTACGTTATTTTGTGTAAAAATAGTATTGCCACATACAGGAAAAGCCGTTTGTGCTGTTTGCCCTGGGTTGGAGCAAGGTTGGCAATAAGCGTTTATACTAAATAAGAATAGTAGAATGGGTAATAAATATTTCATTCGTATGAATTCATTTTATTAATTGTAACTATAGAATTCGTATAGGATGATGGATGAAGAGCAAATGTTATTTACCTAAAATTGAACATTAATTATCCGCCACTTTAAATTTTTATCTGGGCAGGATTATATTATATTACGAACAAATGTGTACGTTGGTTTTTATAATGTATAGTATACTACAATAAAAAAATAAGGCTATTGCCTAATGCTACTATTTTATAAAAGTAATAAAAAAAATGTTTCGATAATTTGAATCACCTTCTCCTCTATAATAAACTAGCATTACTTCTAATAGGCAATTTTGATGGGCAACTTTTGAGGGCAACTAATGTGCGTCAACAATCTACTACATTTTGTAATACAAGTTGTGCGGTAAATTATAAAAGTAATTTATATATCGCTTTAAACACCCATCTGCAACTTTGCTACATATATGCGTAAAAGTTTGCTAACACAAGTTATGTGGCTGATAAACGGGCTACATTTATTTCATACCTACTACCAAACAAGCACAAGCGCTATATGTATATTTATGCAGACTACAAAGCGAGCAAAGTATATGGCAAAAAATATGCTAAAGCCCCGTATTTTTGCATGCAAGTATAAATTCTACCTCAGCAAAACCTGTTTTTTTACATCAAAATTTTGATAAGATATTTTTTACCTCAGCGAAATGTACTATTTTTATACTACATTTCGCTGACTTACTTTATTTATTATGATAGGAAGAAACGAAGAAATACAAATATTAAATAATTTACTATACTCCAAAGAAGCAGAATTGGTAAGCGTTTTGGGGCGTATGCGTGTGGGTAAAACTTTTCTTATAAGAGAAACTTTTAAAGAAAACATTGTGTTTGAATTTGTGGGTATTCAAAATGGTACACGGCAAGAACAATTGCAAGCATTTGCTTTTAGCTTACAACAAAGCTTTGGAAAAAGAGCCGTACCAAAAGTTATTACAAGCTGGTTACACGCTTTTGAAATTTTAATAGACATGCTTTCTGCCCACAAAACCAAACAAAAGCAAGTGATTTTTATAGATGAGCTGCCTTGGATAGCAGGTATAAAACCCGATTTTTTTAAAGCCTTTGGTTTTTTTTGGAATAGCTGGGCAAGCAAAAATAATATTGTAGTGGCTATATGTGGCTCCGCTGCCTCGTGGATGATAAAACAAGTAATAAATAACAAAGGCGGATTGCACAACCGTGTAACCAAGCAAATTTATTTGCAGCCATTTACTTGTAATGAAACCAAGGCATACCTGCAACAACGAAAACTAAAATTTAACGATGAGCAAATAACAGAGTTGTACATGACCTTCGGCGGTATACCATACTATTTAAAGCAAATAGAAAAAGGCAATAGCGTGGCACAAGTAATAAATAAACTTTGTTTTAAAACAAAAGCACCACTAAAAAATGAATTTAATAATTTGTATGCAGCATTGTTTGCAAACCCCATAAACTACATTGCTGTAATAAAAGCTTGTTATACCAAATGGAAAGGCGTAAGCCAAAATGAGATTGTAAAACTTAGTGGCATTGCGAGTGGCGGTACGCTTACAAAAATTTTAGTGGAGCTAGAAATATCTGGCTTTATAACGAGCACACTGCCTTTTAGCAATGTAAAAAAGGAAAAGTTATATAGACTTACAGATGAGTTTTC
>JAYSWO010000201.1:0-1876 GCA_043717975.1 Ferruginibacter sp.
CAGTCAAGGCAGCCAGTTGATGGAAAAAGTGGCAGCTGGATTGGCAATGCATTGTACATAAATTATGATCCTACTTCTTCAATAGGTTTAACGCTAAGAAGCGAATTTATTAGCGATGATAAAACAATTTATTTTACTACTAAAAATATTTTCGCCAATACTATTTCCTTAAATTATAAAGTTGGGCCGCTCACTATTATTCCTGAGTTACGATTTGAATCTGCGCAGTCAGAATTTTATTTAAAGTCTGATGCTATAGGTACAAAGTCAACTACGAGTGGGTTGGTGGCGGTGGTTTATAAATTTTAGCTAAGAGGGGCTAAAAGTTAGAAAGAGAAAAAGAGGGTGTATAAATAAAGTACCTCTCTTTTTCTCATTTACTCTTTTAACCTCTTAGCCCTTTTCTCTTTTCCTCCTTTTCTCATTTGACCTATTAGCCCCTTTCTCTTTTCCTCCTTTTCTCATTTGGCCTCTTAGCTCTTTTCTCTTTTTCCTCCTTTTCTCTTTTGACCTCTTAGCCCTTTTCTCTTTTTCCTCCTTTTCTCTTTTGACCTCTTAGCCTTTTCCTCTTTTCCTCTTTTGACCTCTTAGCTTTTCTACATCGAAATTTTACCGCTCATAATTTATAACACTTCATCATTGTACATTACTTATATCTTCAAAATTAAAAATAGAAGATAAAAACAATGAAGAATAATTTTTTTATTTGGTGTGCCGGTAGCGATAAAAATACTTTGGCCAAATGCGATGATTCCATACGTGTAAAACATGTTGGTGTGGGTACGCTTGTGCTAATACCTGCAGTGTTGGGTTTTATTTCTATGTCGTACGCATTGTCCACTATAGATAAAATAAGTGGCTCTCCATTTTTATATATTGGCGGCGGTTTGGTGTGGGGCATTATTGTTTTTGCATTCGATCGTTTTATTGTATCCACTCATCGCAAGCAACAAAAAAATATTGATGAATTCAAAAACATTACCTTTTATTTACGATTGTTTTTTGCAGTGATATTAGGCGTTATTGTGTCACATCCTTTTGTACTATTATATTTTGATGGTAGCATTACAGAAAAAATTATTTCCGATAGAGATAATTTGGTAAAAGTAGAAGAGCGCAATTACCAAAAATCGTACGATACTTTAAATGTACGGTTGAATGATCTTGTACAAACTAAACGCTGCAATGAGCAATTGCTAACAGCTGAGCAAAGTGGAAACAAATTGATACTGCCTTGCGGTAGTTCGTCTGGTATTCCAAATATAAATGGCAATTTCCCCAGAACAAAAGAAATAAAAAAGATAATTGAAAATCTTGATGTAGAAATTACCAATGAAAGAACAAGAATAAATACAAGAAATAATGAACTTGCTTTACTTAAAAGCACGAGCCAACAGAACATTGTAAAAAATACCAGTTTCGATTATTTAAAAAGAGAAATAGCCTTACAAAAACTAAAGCAAGAAAATAAAATCATCGGGCTTACAGAATTGTTTTTAATGCTTGCATTTATGTTGGTGGATATTTTGCCGCTAATCTTTAAAACCTTTTCACCATTTTCTATGTACGATAAAGTGTTGGTGCACGATAATAATCTTTTAAGCGAATTGGATATTACCAGTAGAAAACAAAAATTGCAAAATGTATATGATGATATAAATAGCAAATAATACCAATTATAAATTTTAACTAGTCCATTAAATTATAAAAGTTGTCAGCCTGAGCTTGTCGAAGGCGGGTTTCATTAGGTGCAACGGGTTCGACAAGCTCACCCTGACAATATTCTTTTTTTGAAATTTTTATTATTTATAATTGGTATAAAACAAAACTCACCTAACAGAATAAGAGAACGGCTTTCACAAAGCACTCTCTTTTT
>JAYSWO010000202.1:0-1876 GCA_043717975.1 Ferruginibacter sp.
ATACAAAATGGCGCTATTTTTCATTCGTTAAAAGTAGAAAACTGGTTCGATTGTGGGCAGAAAGATTCACTGCTTGCATCCAATGCTATTTTGCTAAAAAAGTTTGGTAATAATATGGCGGAAAACTGCATACAAAACAATACCATCATTATTCCACCGGTAAGTATTGGGAATGGATGCATCATAAAAAATTCTGTTATAGGCCCTAACGTAGCTATTGGAGAAAATACCACCGTAAGTCACGCTATCATTAAAAATTCTATCATCGGAGCCTATTCTAATTTATACGAAATTGTGTTAAACAATTCACTAATTGGTAGCGATGCAGAAGTAAAAGGTGTGAGCCGAAATTTAAATATTGGCGATAATACTGCTATAGATTTAGGTGGCAGTTCACGCTAATGAATTATAATTTATTAATAGTTTGCTATACAGCTAGCAAAATAAACTTCTAAACTCTCTAAACTTCTAAACCCTCTAAACTACAAGGTTTAAACTAAAACAGCATCACTAAATACTAAACTGTTAATATGCAACCATTTTCAAATAGTATTACCCAACTTTTTGGTATAGAAAAACCCATTGTACAAGCAGGTATGATATGGACAAGTGGGTGGCGACTTGCAAGTGCGGTAAGCAATGCAGGGGGGCTTGGCATTATTGGCAGCGGAAGCATGTATCCTGAAGTTTTAAAAGAACATATTCAAAAATGCAAAGCAGCTACAACCAAACCATTTGGCGTAAATATTCCATTGCTGTATCCAGATATTGATAAGCACTTACAAACCATTATCGACGAAAAAGTACCCATCGTTTTTAGCAGTGCAGGCAATCCAAAAACATTTACATCTATTTTAAAAAATGAAGGCATAAAAGTTGTACATGTAGTAAGCAGTAGCAAGTTTGCTCAAAAAGCAGAAGAGGCAGGCTGCGATGCAGTGGTGGCAGAAGGCTTTGAAGCAGGCGGCCACAATGGAAGAGAAGAAACGACAACGTTTGTTTTAATACCAGCTGTAAAAGAAAAAGTAACCATACCAGTAATAGCCGCTGGCGGTATAGCAACTGGCAAACAAATGTTTGCAGCAATGGCTTTGGGTGCTGATGGCGTACAAGTAGGCAGTCGTTTTGTTGCCAGCCACGAAGCATCTTGTCATGAGAATTTTAAAAATGCTATTCTTTCATCTGCCGAAGGAGACACACAGTTATCTTTAAAAGCACTTACACCAGTTCGTTTACTCAAAAACGAGTTTTACCAAAAAGTAAAACAAGCCGAAGAAAATTGCGCTAGTATAGCAGAATTGGAAGCATTATTAGGCCGTGCAAGAGCAAAAAAAGGTATGTTTGAAGGAGATATGATAGAAGGTGAGTTAGAAATTGGACAAGTTAGTAGCATTATAAATCAAATTATATCTGCAGGAGATATTGTAAGTGAACTTTGGGTAGAGTATAACAGTTTGTGGGAGAGCTATCGTAAATAACAGTATATTTGCAAATTAAAAAAAATTGTAAAATCAATTCTTACAGAAATGCATAGAGGGTCAATAAATTTAGTAACTCGTTTATTAGCACTTAGTTTTCTTCTACTTAATTCCCTGTTTGCATATAGTCAACCGCCAGGTAGTGGTACTTTGCCAAACATTCATACTATTCCAACTGCTCCAATAAATATGACCAACACTCAGTTACAAACAAGACTGAACGATCAAAATTCAACAGCTGGGGAAGATAGAAACGAAAAATTGTATAAAAACAATAAAATAGATAAAGATAGTAGCACACAGGATAATATAAAAAGTTTTGCCAGCGGTGCTAAAAGCACTTATGGCGCAAATGTTTTTTCATCGGCTGCAAATGCTGATCTTTCAGAACTTTCTAC
>JAYSWO010000203.1:0-1875 GCA_043717975.1 Ferruginibacter sp.
CATTTACCTCTTTGTTACTTACATCATCACCGTAAGGGTTGGAAAAATTTTTTACAAAAATGGTCGCCATTATATTTTAACCATTGTACATGGCGATGAGCAACTAACAGACTTTATAAACAAAATTTTATTAGCAGGCTATTATTTAATGAACCTTGGCTATGCCACAATAATGCTTAGCTTTTGGAAAACCGTAACAAGCTACGCAGACCTAATAGCAAGCGTAAGTAATATGACTGGAAGAATATTATTATCACTCGCCATTGTTCATTTTGCAAACATGTACATCATTTCCATCATTGGAAAAAAGCAATATCTTTTCACTAACCATAAAAAATCAAGATCATGAAAACAGACCTAAATTTCATCGCTTATTTAATTTATTTACCAATCATTGTAGCCCTTACTTGGTATGTGGCACACACATTGTTTCAAAACAGTAAAGTGTTTATGCTAGATATTTTTAGAGGTAAAGAAGATATTGCCTTTAGCACAAACAAACTTTTCGAAACTGGTTTCTATCTACTTAACATTGGTTTTGCATTACTTATTATGGAAATAGCTTATGAAATTGGCAGCAATAGAAATTTGCTAGAAATACTAAGTACAAAAATTGGCGGCTTTGCCATTTACTTAGGTATAATGCTTTTCTTCAACCTGTATTTATTTTTTAGAGGAAGAAGAATTTCTAAAGCAAAAATGACAAATGTAGAAACCATTAACCCTATTTAAAGAAATTTTGTATTAGCCACGAATGCTCGAATTAAAACATTCGTGCATTCGTGGCATTATTTTTTATTCATTAAAAATGAAAACACTAAATTGCTTTATAATTCCCTCATCATGAAAGCAATTCTCTTTATTTTTATAGTAACCATGTTTGGTTGCAAATGTTCAAAAACATCTACCACAAAAGAAAACGTTTCTGCAGAAACGGTAAACAATGTTGTGCCAAACAAAGTAGCATCAGACTCATTAACATCATTGCCTTTGTGTATAAAAACAATGATAGAAAAAATGAAATCTGACCCTGTAACAAACCCTCCGAGTAAAATATATAGCTATACTTTTGAAAATAAAACAGTGTATTATGTCCCTGGCCCTTGCTGTGATAACTTTAGTGATTTATACGATGATAGTTGTAAAATAATTGCACATCCTGATGGAGGTTTTACAGGCCAAGGAGACAGAAAACTACCAAAATTTAATGAAGAAAAAAAGAATGAAAAACTAATTTGGGAAGATAAGCGGAAGTGATAATTATTTTTTACTTTCACTCCAAGTCTTGTATAAAGCTTCCATGCTTGGTCTATTGGTTTCTATTTCTGTAAGGGGTTCGCAAGGTTTACAACACTCATGCATTTGAGCTGGTAGTTGTTGGTACAATTGGGTTCCCTTCGTTTTCCAATCTATCATATCATCACTTACATCTTTTATTTTTTGTGCAGGGTTGCCCACAATCAAACTACGTTTTTCAAAAATCGAATCTGCTTTTAAAAAGCTTAAAGCACCAACAATACATTCATCGCCAAGTATCACATTATCCATTATAACCGCATTCATTCCTACCATACAATTTTTACCAATGGTTGCACCATGTATAATTGCACCATGCCCAATATGCGCACCAGCTTTTAATAAAACCGTTACACCTGGAAACATATGCACGGTACAATTTTCCTGCACATTGCAACCATCTTCAATTATTATTTGCCCCCAATCGCCACGCAGTGCAGCACCTGGGCCTATGTAACAATTTTTACCGATGATTACGTTTCCTGTAACAACGGCTTGTGGGTGTACAAAGCTGCTCGGATGTATAACTGGGATGAAATTATTGAAGGAATAAGTCATGAAAATATTATTTATACAAAC
>JAYSWO010000204.1:0-4729 GCA_043717975.1 Ferruginibacter sp.
CTAATGTCAACCCATGCAGCAACTTGCCCGGCAGGGGTTTGCGCCTGTTTTAATTCTTTGTATAAACTATCTCTTCTATAAGTTGAGTTTTGGGCAAATATGTTTTTCCCGATGAGAATCAGGATTACAATAAAATATAAAAGGGGTATTATTTTTTTCATAATTCAGTTAATTGGGTGTCTATGATTCAGCTAATTTCTGTAGTTGTTTTTTTAGCAATAAAAGAATGCCGATAAAAAATGAAACTGTTTTATTTAAACTAACCTCACCTGGTATTGTGTACTGCGTCCACCTTTTTGGGAATTTAAAATTCCTTTTTCTACTAAATCCTGCAAATGCCTTGTAGCCGTTGCTTTGGATACTTTACTGATAGATTGATATTTTTGGGCATTCATTCCGCCTTCAAATTTTTCTTCGCCATCCTGCAACATTCTATTGAGCACTTTAGTTTGGGCCAGGTTTAGTTGTGATTCATACCGCTCAAAAAACTTTGTTTTCTTCAACGTAAAATGGATTGTTTCTATAAAAAGTTGTTGTGCTTTTAAAATAATAGCAGTAAAGTAAGTAACCCATTCTGTTACATCATTGGTACGCTGTCCTTTTTTAAGGGCAGTGTAATAGGCTTTTTTATCAGCTTCTATGGCTGTAGAAAGACTCATTAAAATGGGTCTTTTTAAACCCTGGGCCAGGGCTTTTTCAGCAATAACCCGTCCCATCCGTCCATTGCCATCTTCAAACGGATGTATAGTTTCAAAATACAAATGTGCAATAGCTGCCCGTATCAGCAAATTGTGCATGGGTGTTTTGCCAGTTGGCGTTGTTGCATTAAACCAGTTGAAAAAAAATTGCATTTCAGCATCAACTTGTGCTGATGGTGGTGCTTCAAAATGAACTTCTTCTTTACCTATTGCACCGGATATAACCTGCATGGGTTCTGTATGATTGCGGTATTGCCCGGCATTAATGTAATTATTGCCAGACATTAATAGTTGATGCCAGCTAAAAAGCATTGTTTCCGTTAAATCACTTTCAAAATCTTCCCGTACTTTAACCAATAGTTTGGCGATGCCCTCTGAACGTTTATCTTTTATGTGAAAAGCAGGTGTTACATACCCTAAATTTTTACGAATCGAAGAAACCAAATCCATCCGGCTTATAAATTCACCTTCTATGGAAGATGTTTTTATCGCTTCGTTTACCAATAAAGCGATAATAGATGCTGACTGTTCATTATCAGATAAGCTATTCAAATAACCTATACTTTGCCCGGCCAGGGCCATAAAAGACAATGCTTTTTCTGTAAAAGCAGCTTCATTGCAGTGAAATTGCCGCCAGTCTTTTTGTTGCCAATTATACTTCATGCGCTAATTAAATGGCTTATTCGGCTCAAATATACAAATTTAATGAGCCAAAAATACGTTTTATTCGGCTCATTCTTCAAAAAAACGCAATTATTTGCTTTACTGAAATTTTAAAAAGCACTGCCTCTTGTAATGGGTAAAAATAGTTACTGAGCAATCTATTAAATTAAACCTTATCAGGTTAATCTTTCTTCTCCAACTCTTCCTCCGATAGCAACCGGATCGTTTTTTTCGCACTGGCCAACCGTATCGCTTTATTCTTTTCCACCAATTTATGCGTAGCCCATTTTTCTAATTTATGATGAAGCGGAACTAATAATGCAGCAATGCAAACCAATGCCAGCAACATCAATACCGGAGAATGATGAGTGATGCGTTCTAAAAAAGGATGGAGCAATAAATTTAAAAACTCAAAGACTACCAATAAGGCAACAACTCCTAAAAACTGAATGAGTTTTGTATTAGTGATATGTTTTCTGCTGAGCAATAAAAAAGAAATGATGAAAGTGATAATGCCGAGAGCCAGTAAAGCATATTGAATATTTTGTTTTCGTTGTTGCTCAGCAATTTTCTTTTCTTGTATTAGTTCCTGTTGCTTCTTTTCATTTTCAAATGTCATCAATTGCGTTTGTTGAAGTGCTTTTGCACTAAA
Organism: Ferruginibacter sp.; assembly: GCA_043717975.1. Classification (GTDB taxonomy): domain Bacteria; phylum Bacteroidota; class Bacteroidia; order Chitinophagales; family Chitinophagaceae; genus Ferruginibacter. The sequence goes on from JAYSWO010000204.1 coordinate 2,014, forward strand.
CACATTGTCATTTTCAATTCTGTATATCTCAGAATATTTAAAAGCGCTGTCAACATTGCTGGTTCTGTAATTGTCTAAAAGTAATTTTGCTGCGTTTAATTTATAATTTGTAAAGCCGGTGTTTGCAATAACAGACAAAGCTTTTTTTGCATAAACAATAGATGAATCTGTTTGACTGATTGAAGCAAAAAATTGTGCTTTTGCAGTATATGTCCAATTTAATTGTTTTAAGGAATTTCTTTTCAAACCTTCTTGTATGGCCATATCAAAGTAACCTACAGCAAGAGCAATGTTTCCCATTTTTCCATGAATACCCCCAAGTGTTAAAAGCGTATAACCAAAATCGTCATAAAAACCTATTCGCTTACAAATTTCAAAATCCTTTTGTTCGTACATTAATGCAGAGTCTAGTTTGTTCATTGCCAAATACACTTCGCCGAGATTTTGACAGGCTATGGATTTTAATTTCTCGTTTTTTGCGCGCTCTCCTATTTCAAGAACAGCTAAATAGTATTTGATTGACTGTTGGTATTCTTTAGTGTCTTTATAACAATGGGCAAGTATTAATTTGGCTACAGCTAAAGCTATTTCGTTACATGTTTCAATTCCTATTTCAAATCCTTTTATTGCATACTCCAAACTTCTGGTAGTATTGCCCAATCCTCTATAACAGTAGCCAATCGTTGAAGTTGCCAAAGATTCACCTGTTTTATCTTTATTATTTTGACAATATGCCAAAAAATTTTCTGATGCTTTCAGGAATATTAAAGGATCTCCTTCTGCATATATTTTATAAAACTCAAGTATAGCGTCTAAGCGAATACTATCATTTTTTGCGGCAGAATAGTTTGAAAACAAAGAATCAATACTTTGCGTAAAGGCAGTTTGCATACTTGCAATAAAACAAAAAAGGGGTATTATTTTTTTCATAATTCAGTTAATTAGTTTGGTTGCTTACAAATTCTTTAAGATTGCCTGTAATAAAACTGCCTCTTTGCCGGTCATTATAACCAAGATGCACTGCTATCCACTCATCAATATAATTTCCAGGAAGTAATTGGCTAAATTCATCCGTTAAATACTGCTTCACTATTTCATCAGCTTCCGGTAGTTCTTTCCATATAGTATTTCTGTTATTGAGTACAAAAACAATGTCTTCAAAATCGCTGCTTGTTCTGCCATCATTTTTGCCACGACTTTTAAAGGCTTCTAACTTGCTGGCAATAAAATAAGCTGCAGGGAATATTTTTACAATATGCTGTTTGTCTATTTCGAAGTCAATAGCCAATTTAAAACCTGGCGCATACCATTTGTTACTAAAACCTAAAACCTTTTCATCTGTTGGCATTATATCTACAAGTAGGCCCTTGTATTTATACCTGCAAATAATTTTTGAATGAATATCGTTTACAAAACCAATTGCCCTTAATTGTACTTCTACAGCCGCATAATTTTTATAAGCTACCAGTTCAAGTACTACATCCACATCATCAGTGGGTCTTGCTTCTTCTCTGAAATCAATATCAGCATATAACGAAACAGTAGCTCCACCTGCAAACACTACCGGTGTTTCTAATTTTGCCAGTGCATTGCTTACCGCTTTTATTCTTGTAATATTTATACTATGACTCATGCAATATCATTTTCTTCAATTCAGCAAGGGCAACTTTAATCTCCCTTATTTTGCCAACTCTTAATACATCAACCAGGGCTAAAAGTTTATATAGCGTAGCATCCTGCCGGACAGCTTTTACCACCGATTTTACAAGTGGTTCAATGGCTTGCCCTCTTATCTTGCCATCTGCATCAGCCCACACATAATCTTCACTGCTTATTATTTTCTTTTTCATTTCCGGGTGTGAGTGTGCTGTAGGTATTCCCCGCACCAATGCCCCCGGATGCTGAGGAAAAACATAATGTATGCCATGTTCTAAAAACTCCATCAGGGATAACCGCATTACTTTTCTTTTGGTAAAATCAATTAATCCGGCAAGACTGCTGCGGTTAAGCGATTCTGAAATTTCTGACTGGCTTACATACAATGATGTGACCAAGTCCATCATTTTCCATTTCCCGGTTTCGGGAAAGGTGGTTATTTTAAGCAGGATTACAATATCCTGCGGCCGCATGCCATTGTGCTTTCTCATAACGCTAAAGTAAACATAATTATCGCAAATCGCAATATGCGATACGCAATATTTAACTATTTTTCTCCAACTCCTCTATTGTTTTCTTAGCACTGGCCAGCTGTATCGCTTTATTCTTATCCACCAGTTTATGCGTAGCCCATTTTTCTAGTTTATGATGTAGCGGCACCAGTAATGCTGCAATGGAAACCAATGCCAGCAACATCAGCACCGGCGAATGATGGGTGATGCGTTCTAAAAAAGGATGAAGTAATAAATTTAAAAACTCAAAGACAACTAACAATGCTACTACGCCAAGAAACTGAATCAGTTTTGTGTTGGTGATATGGCGGCGGCTGAGGGCCAAAAATAAGATGATGAAAGTGATAATGCCAAGCGCAATTAAAGCATATTGTATATTTTGTTTCCGTTGCTGAGTTTCTTCTGATAGTCTGGCTTGTTCTTCTTTTTCTTTTATCTGCTGACTGAAAAAAAGGTTCTGGATTTGATTTCGCTGTTGTTCATTAAATACACTGTCGCTGTAAGCATCTTTTATATCAGCAAAAAAATAAGAACTGTCTTTTTGCCCT
>JAYSWO010000205.1:0-4727 GCA_043717975.1 Ferruginibacter sp.
TCGCCTACGACACCCTTGCAATTGGCTAACGATAAGCACTACAACTCTCGTTCGGGACTTACACCCTAGAGCTAATGGACATGCCTGACACACAAAAAACCGCCCCGAAAAACTTCGAGGCGATTTAATTTTATAATAAATAATACATTACTTCACTTCTTCAAACTCAGCATCTGTTACATTTTCGCTAGCATCAGCACCTTGTGGTTGTGCACCAGCTGCTTGCTCAGCACCTGATTGTTCGCCACCTGCTTGGGTATCCTTGTACATGTCTTCACTTGCTGTAGCCCAAGCTGCGTTCATTTCTGCACTTGCTGCATCTATTTGTGTTACATCTTGTGTTTTGTGTGCTTCTTTCAATTTAGTAAGTGCCGCTTCAATAGGTGCTTTTTTCTCAGCAGGTATTTTTTCGCCGTACTCTTTCAATTGCTTTTCTGTTTGAAAAATCAAACTATCTGCTTGGTTTATTTTATCTACCTTTTCTCTTTCTGCTTTATCAGATGTTTCGTTGGCTTTGGCTTCGTTTTTCATTTTTTCAATCTCTTCTTTGCTCAAACCACTACCCGCCTCTATTCTTATTTTTTGTTCTTTACCTGTACCCTTGTCTTTTGCACTTACGTGTAAAATTCCATTGGCATCAATATCAAATGTAACTTCTACTTGTGGTACACCTCTTGGTGCTGGTGGTATTCCATCTAGGTTAAACGTACCAAGGCTCTTGTTTTGAGAACTCATTGGGCGCTCACCTTGCAATACATGTATTTGTACACCTGGTTGGTTATCGCTAGCGGTACTAAAGGTTTCCGACTTTTTTGTAGGAATGGTTGTATTGCTATCAATTAATCTTGTCATTACACCTCCCATGGTTTCTATACCAAGGCTAAGTGGTGTTACGTCTAACAACAAAACATCTTTAATATCTCCACTCAATACCGCACCTTGTATAGCTGCACCTATTGCCACAACCTCATCAGGATTTACACCTCTGTTTGGTTTTTTACCAAAAAATTTCTCTACAATTTCTTGTACTTTAGGAATACGGCTACTACCACCTACCAATATTACTTCGTCTATTTGAGATACGTTCATGCCAGCATCTTTTAATGCTTGCTCACAAGGTTTCAAACAACGGTCAAATAATTTATCTGCAAGCGATTCAAATTTTGCACGTGTTAATTTTTTAACCAAATGCTTAGGCACACCATCTACGGCCGTTACATAAGGAAGATTAATTTCCGTTTCAGTACTTGATGATAATTCTACTTTAGCTTTTTCAGAAGCTTCTTTTAAACGTTGTAGTGCCATTGGATCTTTACGAAGGTCAATGGCTTCATCTGCTTTAAACTCATCTGCCAACCAATCCATGATTATTTTATCGAAATCATCTCCACCTAAGTGCGTATCACCATTGGTTGATTTTACTTCAAAAACTCCGTCACCCAACTCCAATACAGAAATATCAAACGTACCACCACCAAGGTCAAATACGGCAATTTTTTGGTCTTTTCCTTTTTTATCTAAACCATAAGCTAGTGCTGCTGCGGTGGGTTCGTTTACTACACGTCTTACGTTCAATCCTGCTACTTCGCCTGCTTCTTTGGTAGCTTGACGTTGTGCATCGTTAAAATAAGCAGGTACGGTAATTACTGCATCTGTCACCTCTGTTCCAAGGTAATCTTCTGCTGTTTTTTTCATTTTTTGCAATACCATCGCACTTATTTCTTGCGGTGTGTACATTCTGCCATCTATGTCAATACGCACGGTATTATTGTCACCTTTTACTACTTTGTAGCTCCAATGTGAGCTTTCTTCAGTAACCTCATCAAATCTACGACCCATAAAACGTTTTACACTGCTTATTGTATTTTGAGGATTTGTAATAGCTTGACGCTTAGCTGGATCACCAACTTTACGCTCACCATTCTTTAAGAAAGCCACTACGGAAGGGGTTGTACGACGTCCTTCATCGTTTGCTATTACTACCGGCTCGTTACCTTCCATTACAGCTACGCAGCTATTGGTAGTTCCTAGGTCAATTCCTATTATTTTTCCCATGATCTAAATTTTTAATTGTTTTTATAAGGTTGTCAATCATTGTGCCAACGGGAGAGAAGTGCAAAAATGGCAGGTTGCTATTTTTTTAAAGAGTAAAAAACAATATTTCTAAGGTTATGTAGGTTGGCTTCGGTATTAGCAATATCTCATTTTTTATCTACTAAAAATATTGAGCTATCTGCTAGATAAGAAATTTTTTGGTTGAACTGACTATTGAATAAATATCTAAAAAAATTTACGTTACTCCATTCATTTTTCATGGGCAGATAATTCTTATTAGGAAAATGCACAGCGCAAATATTATTAAAGTGTAAAGAGATATTAGCCGCTTCATTTTGATAATGCCGCCAACCGTGGTCGCTCATTACTACTATAATGGCTTTTGGATCATTCATAGATATTTCGTCGGTAATTATTTTTATTTTTTTATTTACATATTTTAAATAGGATAGAAAAAGACCTTTGTCATACTGTAAACTAAAATTAAAAATTTGAGCATTAGAAAGTGGGTTTCCTACACTATCAAACATAGAAGGAGAATGTGGCATTAAAAAGTGTGCATATGCAAACTTAGGTTGCGTTTCGGATAACTTACTACTTTCGATAACTTTTTTCTCAAACAATATATTGTTTCTTTTATCCCTTAAAAAAAAATGCTCTAAGAAGTTAATTTTATTTTTGCCAGTTACAAAATGCCAGCCAATATCATTTAATAGTTTATGGAAAAATATTTTATGTGTTAGAAGTGTAGCTTGCGAAACCACAAATGAATTTCCTTTTATAGCTGGTTGGTCTAAAATATCGAAAATAGAATAGTTTTTAAACGAATACCCTAATGATGTAAAGTACTCAATCACTTTGGATTTTTTTATTTCATTTATTCTTTCTTGATCATTAAAGAAAGTATTGCTTAATGGATCATATGGCTTATCTATGTACTGCATATTTAACATAGAAGACATTGAATAATAGGTTTTATTATAATTAGAAAAAGTAGGTAAAAATTCAAACCCATTGTTTTGTAGGTGATGGTACAAATCATCATTTAAAAATGAAAAACTATCTTTCAAACTTTTATATCCAGGGTATTCATCAAATAGAAGAAAATAAACATTTGGCTTTTCACGTACCAAAGAGGTATCAAAATGTACATTTTTTATTGCCACGCTTTTTTGGGGCTGGGCTAATTTAAATATTAAGGACCCAAAATCGAATAAACAATAAATAAGCAAGAGTACATTTAAGTAATAAGCCAATTTATTTTGAAGCGTTATTTTTCTTCTAATGGAAATTACAAATACGATTATTGTAAAAAACATAAAGGGTATAAATATGGTATAGCTATGTAGCCAAGAAAAGAAAGATACCGTTTTTACCCAATCGAATATAGCTCCAAAAAACAACATCCATACACTTATAAAAAAACAAATTAATGCAGCATATATAACATTTTTCACTATAAATTTAGTTACAAGAAAAAAAACAGCTACGGATGCTAAAATAACTCCGCCAACTTTTATAATTTCTATAAAATATATATAGCCAAAATTTTCGACGGTACCGTGAAGAATAAAAAATAGTACCAATAAGAAAACAAACCATGGCTTATTTTTAAGTGTATCCATTATAATTTTTTCATTAAGTAAAGTATTCTTTGAGTAGATCCAACTTTTTCTGAAGATACTATTTGGAAGGAAGTTGTAAAGATTCTTTCAAAATTATTCACATCATATTCTTCAAAAATATCTTCCCTATCTTTCAATAATTGTTTTACTTTTTCATCGGTTTTTGGTACAAATTCAATAATTACATAGGTGCCGATTTCGCTTAGCCATTTTGCAATAAAACTTAGGGGAATATTATCGGCTATAGCAAGATGATGTACAAGTGCTAATGCAAGCACAAGGTCAGCTAACAATCGTTCTTTTAGCCCACTTCTCTCTTCATTATCCCATCCAATGGCAGGCGTAGGAATATTGAGCGTGCTCACAATTGGAACAATGTTTTTTATTTTATCTTTTCTTATTTTTTTATAAAGTTGATTTATACAATTAGAGTCAAAGTCTGTAGCAATAATATTTTCTGCCTTGTCTTTTAAAAGCAAACTAAAATAACCATCGTTGGCGCCGAGATCTATTGCAGTTTTAAAATGAATGGTATTAATAAACTTTTGTACAATTATTTTTTTAGCTTCTAAATATTGATTACCCAAAATGGTATCTGTGTAATAATCATCCCAAGTAGATTTCATTTTTTTTTGAGATAAACCACTTACAAAACTTGTGAGTCCATTTAAAAGTGTATGTAATTTTTGCTTTGAAAATTGCTTCTTCTCAGGTTCTTCAGCTGTTGATTTATTGGTCATTTTTGCTTGCAACCAAATATGCAAATACACATGTATATTAAATGTTGCTTTAAATGGCAATAAACTCTTTACTACATCTAATGGAATTCCATTAGGGTAAACAAGAAAAAGCTTTCCCAAATCTCTATGACCATAATGCATGAGTAAGAGCGGAGCTAAAAAACATTCGCAAAATTGATGATAAGCAATCCACGATGTACCCTCTTCATATTTTTCAAAAGAAAGCGTATCTATAAATATAGGGCGGCCTTTGTAAAATTGAATATTAAATGGCGTTGCATCTTTTAATATCATTCCATGCTCTACA
>JAYSWO010000206.1:0-4722 GCA_043717975.1 Ferruginibacter sp.
AACGAAGGTGCAAAGAGCAGCAAGTGTTTTAACCAATTGTGTTACGGGTGGAACTTATCTGGCACAAAAGAAGCTGTATTAAAAAATTTAAACGGAAAAATACAGTTGAAATATTTGATAGAAGCCTATAAATTATTCCCAAATAAAGACAGCTTTTTTCTCACCAATAATTTCTTTCATAAACTTGCAGGCAACGATGTATTGATGCAACAAATAAAAGCTTGCAAAACAGAAAAAGAAATAAAAAAAAGCTGGGAGAAAGATTTGATAAAATTTAAAGCAATCAGAAAAAAATATTTGTTGTATAAAGATTAGGCCCCCTCTATCTCCCCCGAAGGGGGAGGAAACGTAGTAGATTGTGCACTAGATTGACATTTTATTTTAACTTTACTAATTTAGAATTATTTTCAACAATTCAACCACCTGCCTGCCGGCAAAGGCAGGTTCAACAATTCAACCATTGAACAATTCAACATATAAAGATTTCCGCATCATCTTCATGGGTACACCAGAGTTTGCCGTAGCATCGTTAGATAAATTGGTACAAGCAGGTTGCCATATTGTAGGCGTAATAACTGCACCCGATAAGCAGGCGGGGCGGGGCTTACAATTGCAACAAAGTGCTGTAAAAAAATATGCAGTAGAAAAAGGTTTGCATATACTACAACCAGAGAAATTAAAAAACCCTGATTTTTTAGCAGAGCTTAAAAGCTTGCATGCAGATGTGCAAGCCGTGGTAGCATTTCGCATGTTGCCAGAAGTGGTATGGAATATGCCGCCAATGGGCACCATAAATGTGCATGGCTCATTGCTGCCTCAATACCGAGGTGCTGCGCCTATAAACTGGGCAGTAATAAATGGCGAAGAATATACTGGTGTAACTACATTTAAACTGCAACAAGAAATAGATACTGGAAACATTTTATTATCTGATAAAATAAAAATTGAAGAAACAGACACAGCAGGTACAGTGCATGACAAACTAAAAGAACTCGGCGCAAATCTTTTATTAAAAACAATACAAGGTTTAGCAGAAGGCAATCTTGTAGAGCAGCCCCAACCTTCAACCTTAAACTTTGAACCTTCAACCCTAAAGCATGCGCCAAAATTGTTTACAGAAACAGGAAAAATAGATTGGACAAAACCCGTAGAAGATGTATATAATTTAATAAGAGGATTATCACCCTACCCTGCTGCATACACAAGTTTACATGGTAAAACACTCAAACTTTTTAGTGTAGAAAAAATAAATGAACAACCAACTATTGAAACTGGAATGTACAATACAGATAAAAAGAATTTCCTACAATTTGCTTGTAGCAATGGATACATCAATGTTTTAGAGCTTCAATTGGAAGGCAAAAAGCGTATGAGTGTTAAAGATTTTTTAAGAGGGTATCACTTTTAAAAAATACGGATGCCAACTTTTAAAAAGTTTGCATCCATATTTTACGAAGTATTAAAAAATTACTTCCACAAACTATTTGGATATTCTCCGCTTGCAATCAATGCATTCAAACTTGCCCTCACCCCATCTGCATCTTCTTTGTAGGTAACACCAAACCATTGTGATGAAGTACTTATTACATGCATTATTCCATCAAATTTTGAAATAAAATGATCTCCAATAATGGGAATAAAAAATTCTGCTTTAATATTATCCAAATTATTTTTAGGAAATTCTGCAAACAGAATATCAGTTAAGTTAAAAATAGATGGATGAAAGCACCAAAAATTCATTGATACATTTGTATCTTCTGCTAAAGGAATAAACTGCTCGTTTTCTTCGTAAATAATAGCGCCATCCTTTTTATAAATCTTTGTTCTTTCTGTAATATTAGTAAGTTGGTTGTTGCCATCAACTTGGCATACACCCCTGCTTACCGTACCATGCTCACTTAGTGTATTGGCTAGTTTATAACCGATAATGGCCGCCTCTTTTTGTGTACATTTTTCTTTCAAAAATTTTCCTGCTTTTTCAAAAGCATCTTTACCATAAAAATCATCGGCATTTATTACAGCAAAGGGTTCTTTTACCGCATCTTTAGCACACAACAATGCGTGGCCTGTGCCCCAAGGTTTTGTTCTATCTGCTGGTAAATAATTTTTATCTACAAAAGAATCTATTTCTTGGTAAACATAGTCCACAGCTATTTTTCCTTTTAGCTTTGGCTCCATGGCCGCTTTAAAATTATCTGCAAAATCTTTTCTAATGATAAACACCACTTTACCAAACCCCGCTCTTATGGCATCGTAAATAGAATAATCCATTATTGTTTCTCCATAAGGCCCAAAGCCTTCTGTTTGTTTCATGCTGCCGTATCTGCTTGCCATTCCTGCAGCCAATATTAAAAGTGTAGGTTTCATGTTTAAATATTTATTTTTGTTTTTGTAACATGTTATTCGCCGACAAAAGTTATGATTAAGTGTAACTTTTGTTTTGGCTCATTTCATCTGTTATATTTATTTTGCAGTGGCAAAAATAGTTGAATTGACTCATAAAAATTGAAAGTAAATCCTAATAAATAAGACAATAATGTTTCTTTCTACAGATACCATTTCTTTTGACAAATTGGAGAGTGATTTTCTTTCTAAAAATGGCGTTTCTGTTACCGTATTAAGATTAGATAAAATTCACAATGAGGTTTCGGGCAATAAATTATTTAAGTTACACTATTTTGTAGAAGCTTGTTTGCAAACCGAACATAAAACAATGCTAACATTTGGTGGCGCCTATTCCAATCACCTTGTAGCTACTGCATTTTTATGCAAGGCAAAAGGAATAAAATGTATTGGCGTTGTACGTGGAGAAGAACCAAAAGAGCTTTCGCATACACTGCAGCGTTGCAAAGAACTTGGCATGCAGCTACAATTTATTAGCAGAGTTGCTTATAAAAATATAGAAGATGAAGAAACTACAAAAAAATTACAAACAGTGTTTGGAGAATGTACGATTGTGCCAGAAGGTGGATATAGTAATGCAGGAGCAAAAGGTGCATCACTCATTATGGATATCGTAAAAAATGAAACCTATTCACAAATATGCACCTGTGTGGGAACAGCTACCACTTTAGCTGGTTTATTAATGAATAATGAAAATAATGTAGAAATAATAGCTGTACCTGTCATTAAAAATATGACAGATATTGATGAAAGAGTACAAGAATTAACTGGCAACACCTATAACAGAAATTTATCCATTTTTAGTGATTATCATTTTAGTGGTTATGCAAAATATAATACTGAACTCATTGCTTTTATGAATACATTTTATACCGAATATGCCATACCAACCGACTTTGTATATACGGCAAAAATGATGTATGCCATTTTTGATAAAATAAATAATGGTTATTTTGCTAAAGGCAGTAACATTGTATGTTTGCATACAGGTGGTTTGCAAGGCAATGCTTCTTTACCCACCGGCACATTGGTTTTTAAATCGTTTTTAACAGGAAAATACTTTAGAAAGTTTAAATAAATAATTTTTGCAATTATATTTGCGCTAGACATCCATCAAATATGACAAAACAGTGTTTTATCTTTCTTTTTTTTATTTTTACAAGCATACACGTTTTTGCACAGCAGAAGCCATTGCCTGCTATAATGGTAAAAAACATCAACAATAAAATTATTGTAAGCTGGGTAAACGATTATACCAAACCCATTACTACGCTTAATATACAACGATCTTATGATAGTTTAAAAAACTATAAAACTGCAGGTAGTGTGCTGAGTCCGCAAAGTAGAGAGAATGGTTATGCTGATGCAAATGCACCTTACAACAAAATGTACTACCGAGTATTTGTAGCTTTTGAAGGTGGTAGCTATGCTTACTCTAATGTAATGCGTCCTATAAAAGATACTACTAAATACAACAATGCACAAGATGATAAAATGCCTTGGCTGAATGTGCCTAGAGATTCTGGATTTATAGGGCAGCCTGCAAAGCCTACCATTACGTACCCTAGCTCTCTTATTTTTACCGCTAAAGATAATAATGTAATCATTCACTTATCAGAAACAGCTGCAAGAAAATACAGCGTTAAATTTTTTGATGATACCGAAAAGTTTTTATTTGAAATAAAGAGAATAAAAGAAGATTACTTAATCATAGAAAAAGTAAATTTTGTACGCACAGGCTGGTTTAATTTTGAGATATATGAAGATGGAGAGTTGCTAGAAAAAAATAGATTTCAAATTACCAAAGACACTAAGAAATTATAAACTTACTATTTCTGGCAATATGTATTCAATATCAAAAACTTTTTCGAAATTATTTTTTATTTGTTGTTTTACCAGTTCGTAATCTACCTTTTTACCCATCTCTTTTTCGATAGAAGTTACTTGTTTGTTTACAATACCACAAGGCACAATATTGTTGAAATAATCTAGGTCGGTATTAACATTTAGTGCAAAACCATGCATGGTTATCCATCGACTACAACGTACGCCAATAGCGCATATTTTTCTTTCCTTTCCTGCTACATTGGGTTCAATCCACACACCGGTTTCGCCAGCGCTACGCTCTCCTACTATGCCATGCTCAGCCAATGTTAAAATAATGACTTCTTCTAAGTTGCGAAGGTATTTTCCAATATCTGTATAAAATTTTTCTAAATCTATAATGGGATACCCTACAATTTGTTGCAAACCATGAAACGTAATATCGCCTCCTCTATTTGTTTTAAAAAAATCAATATTATTTTTTACAAGCTCCTC
>JAYSWO010000207.1:0-4710 GCA_043717975.1 Ferruginibacter sp.
CTTTCTGAAAATAGCAATAGTAAAATAAGGAAAGCAATTAGGAAAGTCGTGGAGAAATTCAATAAGTTAAACATTAGACATGAAAACTTTATTGAAACAATGGAGAGAGAAGAACTTGCAGAGTTTATCAATAAAATTGCAAACCTTACAGGACTGACTAATGATAATGGAGGAGATATTACAGAAAAGTGGAGAGAATGGTAGTCCTTCAAAAATTAATGTAGCCAAACAAAAGGTTTTGTGCAATTGGGGCATGACGTTGAAGCAATTATCGGCAGTGCATATTCAGGCTTCGGCGGACGGAATTCTTGTCTTCACAAAACCTACACCTCAATCTCCTCCACAATAAAAGTTGAAAAAACATTTACCAATGAAAAGCTCCTTACATGTATGTATGAAACACTTGCGGTGGATTGAGCGATGTGCATTTGTAGATGCATTTGCCGAAAGGCGCATATACAAAAGTACGAAACAGCCTAGCAGACCGAAATACTGAGATGTATAAATGAAGCCCATAGCCTCAAAATATTTTATGTAAATTCTTCTATTAAAAATTTTAATAATTTATACTTTGCCTTCTGTTAATTTAAAGTATATGCTTGCGTCGGGGTTTCGCAACAAACTTGTTTTGTAATATGTGGATTATGCTTGCGAAAACCCCGCCGATACAATTTCTTTTTGTCCATAGTTACTAAATATTCTCTTAAAAAAATGCCCTTCAACTCAATGAAAGGCATTTTTACTTTTATGGATTGTTGTTAGTTTGTAGCAATATCTATATTGGGTATTCCCCAGCCGTAGTCTCCATTTTTTGTAGGATAATTGCTAGAACTCATTTTTAATTTATCTACCACTTGTGCGGCTGTGTACGATGGAAAGCGGCTCCACACCAATGCCGCCATGCCTGCACACGAGGCCGTGGCTACAGAAGAGCCACCCACAGTACTCGGTGCATCGCCACTCATAGCTAAAGATAATGGATGCATGTTATCCCCTACTCTTTCCATTACTACCACAAAATCTATTTCACTTCCTTTGTGGCAATCATCGCATCTTGAGTAAGCTGTATTTTGCTTTATACCAGTTATGGCTTGCACTTCGCTCATCCATGCAGGAAAAATAACGCCCACCCATCCCCCTGTCCATCCAAAAGATGTACCGCCTGCACACATCATCAACTTTCCTTTTCCATTTGCATAACGAATGGCATCCGATATCTGAGAACTGCCCGTTATTCTTCCCATGCTCATACTTATTATTTTTACGTCTGCCCTGTTACCCGCATTTACATAAGCATCCGCTACTCCTTTAGATTCTTTTGAGGCATCTATCAACACATCTTCGCCTGCACGGCATGTAACCAAATTGCAATTGTATGCTACACCGCATGCATTGCCATCGGTACCTCTTGGCGCTGCACATGCGCCAGCCATAGATGTGCCATGCCCGCAACCATCATCGGGTGTTTCGTATGCGCCATAAGGTATTCCAAAAATAGTAGAACGTGGTAGTGTTACAATTTTTTCAACTGTTCTTCCGCTTGATGCGCCTTGGTTAAAAGCAGATCCCAAATTTTCTTGATCAAACTCACAACCACTATCAATGATAAATACTTTTACGCCGCTACCAGTACTTTTTGTCCACGCATTTTGTATGCCATGCGATGCATAGTTCCAAGATACTTTTGTGTTTGGCGTAGCCACAGTGTAGTGTACATTATTTAGAAGGGTATTGTTTGCCACATTACCACCACAACCGCTGCTGCTCAATACCCTATTACCAAGCCCTTGCTGCTCCATAGCAGAAGGCTCGTAGCCCATTGGCTCTACATAGCGTAACAAATTAGAAGCACGCAGTTTTTTTATGGTAGCAATACTTCTTATTTCTACATCTACCACTGGTAAAAATTCTTCAGGCCATATTTGCATATTCTTTTTTTGCAAATCTTTATTTGTTTTTACTTCTTCATCTAAAATAATTTGCAAAATATTTTCTTTGGCAGCAACCCAAGCGGCATCATTCATATTGATGCTGTGTAGCTTTGAATCGATATTTGTTTCGCCAACAGGTTTATACCCCACTGCTGCAATTTTATCGCTCTGTTGCAGCGCACTCCATATCATTTCATCGGAGGCAGTGGCCCATTCAAACTTACCGGTTGTTTCCAATTGTTGTTTTACAAATGCATTTATGTTTGCAATAGATATGATTGGATCCGTTTTTATATCATCCAATGGTTGTTCTTTTACATCTTTTTTACAAGAAATAATAAAACTAATAAGCACAATAAGTAAGCATATTTTTTTCATGATAGCAAGTTTTTGTGAAAAGATGATAGTAAAGTAAGATTTATTTTTAAATAAAAAAAGCAATGGGAATAAAAACTTATATTGCTTACACAATTATATACGTCATGAAATTATTGATTCTTATCTTAACATTAAATTTTCCGGTAATTATTTTTGCGCAAAGCAATTATTTAGTAATAGGCACATACACATCTACAAAAAGTAAAGGTATATATGTCTATACATTTGATACGACAAATGCAGACAATCGTTTTGTAAGTGTTACTAAAACTTCTAATCCATCTTTCTTAACAATATCTCCAAATAGAAAGTTTATTTATGCAGTTGGCGAAAATGTAGATAGCACAATACAACCTATTGGCGGAACAGTAAGCGCTTTTTCTTTTAATAAAACAAATGGTACGCTTACAGCAATAAATACACAACCCTCGGGAGGCAAAAACCCCTGCTATGTAACCATAGATAAAACTGGCAAATGGATTTTTATAGGTAATTATAGTAGTGGAACAGTGAGTATGTTTGAAGCCAATAAAGATGGCTCAATAAATAAGTTAAAGCAAGTAATTACACACGAAGGCAGTAGCATAAATACCCAAAGGCAAGAATCCCCACATGTACACGCTACAGTGCTTTCGGCAGATAACAAATATTTGTATGTGCCAGATTTAGGTATCGATAAGATAATGATGTATGCGGTTGATAAAAAGAAGGGCTCGTTACGTTTTTCTGCTGCTGCTGTATCAGAAGCTGGTAGTGGACCAAGGCATTTTACTTTTCATCCCAATAATACATATGCCTATTTAATGGAAGAACTTACAGGCACGGTGGTTTTTTATGAAGTAAAAAAAGGGGAATTACTCTTTAAACAACGCATTGGCTCATTGCCAAAAGATTTTACTGGTGCTGCAGGCAGCGCAGATATACATGTATCGCCTGATGGTAAGTTTTTGTATTGCAGCAATCGTGGTGCATCAAATACCATCAGCATTTTTTCTATAGATCCCAATAATGGAAAATTGACTATCGTTAGACATCAATCTACGCTTGGCAAAACACCACGCAATTTTAATTTTGACCCTTCGGGAAATTTTTTATTAGTGGCTAATCAAAATTCGGATGAGATTGTCATTTTTAAAATAGATAAAGTCACCGGTTTGTTGAATGATACAGGAAAGAAAATATCTGTACCTAAACCGGTTTGTTTGCAATGGATATATTAATGCATAACACTTGCCTTACAAAGAAGTTATTACTAAGAGCCCTACGAGTAATATCATTAAGTTAAGCCTAACTCCACGCTACCTAATATCACCCCTTCGGGGTTTTACTACATTTATTTGCGAGCTATATTAATGTTAGCCTTTCAGGCTTTTAAATCCTGAAGGGATGGTATTACTATAGTTATTGTTACAAAATTAAAGCCCTAACCCCGAAGGGGTGATATTAGCTGGATAATACAAATCCTTAACTTAATGACATTGCCCTACGAGCACAAATCATATTTATAAAAGGTATTACCGGTTTTTGTAAAAATGATTAAAACTATCAAATCATTTTTTAAAATTCTAAACCAATGAAATAGTAACTTCCACCAGCTTAATTGATACGTTAACAAGAAATACTACTTATCATATTCCTCAACCATAATACCATGTATCTGCCCTCGTGAAAGCTAAGAACTTTACACTAATTTTAATATCTATTTTACATTTCTTATATGCTAAAAAATTACATGTACATTTTTTCTTTATGGTTATTGCTTTCCTGCAACAACCAGTTTCATCAATCATTGGCTAGTGTAAAAAACCAAAAAACAACCATTCTCAACTACATATATGCAGAAGATACTAGAGATAGTATGACCTTACAAAAAATATTGGCCGATAGCATTACAGCTTATTGGAAAATGGAAAACCCTACAAAACAAAAAATTATTACTTTTTACAAAGATTATTGGGCTAAAAATAAATTTTCGAAAAATACGATTCAATCTATAACAGCTGTTGCAAAAAATACATTTACAGTAAAAACTTTTTTTGAAGTACAAAGAATACAAGCCGATACATCACTTCATTTTGAGAGTACAATCGTGTACAAAGTGAATAAAGCTAATAAAATTGTGTATGTTGGAAAGGAATGAACCATAAGCAGATTTGAGGCACGGCTTTTCCACTATCGCAAATGTATTGCACAGCTAATGTAGCCTACTAAAATTCTACCTCTTTCTACAACAGTTTTTCCGCTTATCTTTTCTTGAGTATGGCATTTGGTAAGTTTGATATGAAAAATGGTCAATTATAGACAAATCGAGTAGGAAGTAAGGGATTATTTCCCTTACTGTCCTCTCACACCACCGTACGTGCCGTTCGGCATACGGCGGTTTGTTAGAATAATGATGTCT
>JAYSWO010000208.1:0-4695 GCA_043717975.1 Ferruginibacter sp.
AGTGAAAATTGTAAGAATATATTTGTGAGAAAGTTTTTTTATTTATTTACCTGTGAGTATTGTTTCAGCCATTATGTAACGGCATTTTTTATAATACTCACAGGTTTTAAATTGCTCATGGAAGATTGGCGTGGTTATGTAATTGCAGGCTTTGCGCTTGTGTGGATAGCTAACATGTACATGGGTATTTTTTTATTGCTAAGACAAAGCATTAAAAAAGAAAAAACAGAAATAGAATGTTTGGAAATTGAAAAAGAGAAACTAACTTAAATTTGTATTATTTACATGAGAAAGTTAACCAAACATAATCTACAAAATATTCTGAAACCAAGAGAAGCTTCCTCTCACAAAGGAAATTTTGGCCATGCTTTATTAATAGTAGGAAACAGTGGCAAAATGGGTGCTGCAGTTATAGCTGCAAAAGCTTGTATGCGTGCAGGTGTGGGTAAACTAACTGTGAGTGTACCACAAGATGAAGCCGACATTTTACCAATTGCTTTGCCCGAAGCCATGATTTGTATAAGAGAAAAAGATTGCGATAATTTTAATTTGTTTAGTGCAGCCGGCATTGGATGTGGCATAGGTACATCTAAAGATTCTTTACAAACGCTTATTTATTTATTAGAACAATTAAAGAAACCGATTGTGTTAGATGCTGATGCATTAAATATGATAGCTGAAAATAAATCGCTGATAAGTAAACTACCAAAAGAGAGCATCATTACTCCACACCCAAAAGAATTTGATAGGCTTTTTGGTACACACAATAATCATCTAGAAAGAATATTGACAGCCATTAAAAAAGCAACAGAATTGAATATTATCATTGTTTTGAAAGACCATAAAACGTTGATAACATTTGATGGAAAATCATTTTTGAATACCACCGGCAATGTTGGTTTAGCAAAAGCAGGCTCAGGAGATGCGCTTACAGGTATCATTACCGCATTTCTTGCACAGGGCTATCAGCCTTTTGATGCTGCAAAACTTGCTGTTTATATACACGGACTTGCAGCAGATATTTGTTTAAAAAAGCAAAGTATGGAATCAATGTTGATAACAGATGTAATAAAATATTTGGGCAAGGCTTTTAAAAAATTATTGGAATAAATTTTTATGAGAGAAAAGGCTACATTTTTGCTTCTATCCATTCTATTTCTTCACATACAACGCAGGATTTTAGCTGTACATTTTTAGAAAAGTTTTCTACATTCCCACAATTTGTGCATGCGTAGTATACTTCTTTATTTGTTTTCATATTAGAAAAAAATATTTCAGTATCTTTTATTTCGCTTTTTGGCATTACAGCTAATCCATATTTTACTTTTTCTTTTGTACATAGCATTACAGAAATTTGCCCTGTAGTCTCAAAAAATGCTTTCTCTATTTCACCTAAATGTGCTATATCTTTTATGCGTAGCATTCTAAATAAATCTTCTTTAGAAAGATTGTCTTTTGCCATATTTTCTAATTTCATAATTCCATTTTCAACAACAAGATTTGGCTCTCCTTCCATTACTTTCTCTATTTTTTTATGTTTATTTATTACTTTTTCTAGCCCAATTTGGATAATGGCAATTACTGTAATAGCAACAATACCATGAGTAATGGGTACATCAGCACTCATCATTGGGTCACCAACTGCAGAACCAAATGCAATGATAATAGCTAGCTCTAAAGTAGATAGTTGGCCCATACCCCGTTTGCCCAATACCCTTAACAAAAAAAGAGTGTAGGCATACATAACAATAGTACGAAAAACTATTTCAAGTAAAAATAAAACTGGGGCATCTCCAAGAAAAATTCGATGCAAATCAAATGGGTAAATAACTTCTTTCATAATAATCGATCCTTAAAGAATATATTTTTTAACCTAAAGAGGTAGCTTGTGTTTCTAGTACTTGTATTATAGATGCAGGCAACTCTCGGTTGGCATTTATTACATCTAAGTAATTATTTCGTAGTATACCTTCCATTTTTTTGAACCCATCTTCCCATATTGTAGAATCTTCAGAAACAAATTCAGTAAGTAATTCAGGATATAGCATATTATAACTGGTGTTTTTATTTACATCGGCTTTTATAGCATCTCCAAAGTTTGATAACTCGCTCATTAGTGCTTCTATAAAACCAGTACTTTGTTGTACTATTTTTTCTGCATCTATAGCTAGCGTATTATTCTTTTCTATAGCTAGTATTTTATTGGCACACTCAATCCTAGTGGTATGCATTACAATAAATTCTTGCAATATATCTACAGGAGATTTTAGTTCTACATTCATTTAATCACACTTTAATTTGTTATAAAAAAAATCCATCTAATTGCCAATAAAAATAAAGTAGTATTGGTATTATAGTATTGTACAATCATCAATAAAATTATTATAATTCACACTTTTCAAATATCATAGAAGATTTTGATTCTTTTCAAAACTCTTTTTATTTGTTGTATGGTTACAACAATACATCGTGTAGTATTTAATAATGTGTGAATAATACAAGTATTTTTCATAATTGTGTAATGGGTATTTTTTAAAATCTACTCATCTTTATCTAGTAATTATTATAACATAAAAGTGTATTAATTCATTTGTTTAATAAAAGACAAAATATTACAAAAAGACATACTATACTGTACAGTTATTACATTATTACTTACTATAATTAGAAAACTATGAAGAATGAAGAGCAATGGAATAAAGCCATTCTAGATATTACATTAAAAATAAATTCGGAATTTCCAGAATTATCTAAATATATATCAGAAATGCCGGTTACGATTCCCGATGTAGAAGACCCACAAATTAATATTAAAAACCTAAAAGAGTATTACAATTCTTTAGATACATTGATGAAAAAATATACAAATAATCACCATTCTGAAAACGAAAATATTGTTTGAAAATTAATAAAAAAATAAGTATCTATAAAAAAAGATGCCCCAATAAAAGCAATATGTATATGCTGCATATTATAAAAAATTAATAGCGGAAATAAGAAACTACAACGTATTTATTGTTGTTTTAAAAAAAATGACATGTAAGAAAAAGAGCAAGAACGTGTTGTAATGAATTACGATTTAAAAAATTAAATAAACAACGAATATATTTTTTTATAAATTAAAATATGTGTTATGAAAGGTAGCAACAACATAAGCGAAGCAATAAAGAATCAAGCAGGAAAAGAAGGAGGTGTTTTCCATATGGGTTTCAATGAATATAATGCAAAAGACGATATATACAGCAAAGCATACAATAAAGAAAATATTGATCCTGAAACCACAAATATGAAAAAATACGAGCACATACAAAATGATTTAGATGATAATGATTTAGGAAACGGCTTAGATGTGCCTGGCTCTGAATTAGATGATGATCAAGAAAAAATTGGGGCTGAAGACGAGGAAAATAATTACTATAGTTTAGGACTAGATAATCATAATGAACTGGAAGAAAACAAAGAATATTAAAACTACCTAAATCGATTAAAGCAAAATTAGGAATATCTGCATTTGAAGGAGTATTTTAATATTGATTTAAAAATAAGTATTATGAAAAAGATATTGATTGCTTTAGATTATCACCCCACTGCAGAAATGATAGCAGAAAAAGGTTACATGCTAGCCAAAGCTACAGGTGCTGAAGTAGTGCTGCTACATGTATTGGCAGATACCGTTTTTTATTCATCCACGGTATATGATCCAATAATGGGGTTTGGTGGATATTCAGATCTTGGAATAATACCTATAGAAATAACTGATAGTTTAAAAAAAACATCTCATATATTTTTAAATAAAACAAAAGATCATTTGGCAGATGAAAATATAAAAACCATGGTGGCAGAGGGAGATACAGCAGATACTATTTTGGAAGCCGCAAAAGATATAAATGCAGATGTAATCGTAATGGGATCGCATAGCCAAAAATGGTTAGACCATTTATTAACAGGTAGTGTAACAGAAAAAGTATTGCAAAAAACAAATACCGACTTGTACATAATACCAACAAAAAAATAATATGAACAACATACAATACAAAGCATGCATAGCAGATTGTACTGCCACGGCTAATGTGAGCAGACAATGCACCCATGCTTGTTTACAAGAAGCAGAAGTACTAAAATTGTTGCCTTGCATACAACGTACAAATGACTGTGCACATATTTGTGAACTAGCCGTAAAATACATGCTTTCAGAAAGTGCGTATGCTAAGCAAGTATGCAAACTATGTGCGGATATATGTAATGCATGTGCAACGGAATGCGAAAAGCATGCACATATGGAGCATTGTGCAATATGTGCAAGAGATTGCAGGGCATGTGCCATTGCTTGTTTAGAAATGATTAATAATTAATTCGTGCATTTAATGATTGCTGTCCCCACCACCATTCACTTGTATTGGTGAGCAGCAGCAGATAAAAAAATAAAAATGAAATATTCGCCCATTATAATGTTAGTAATCATTATAGCATCTTGCAATAATAACCCTACTAGTACTGTGCAAGTATCAGATAAAAAAGATACGATGGCTACAGCCATGGACCTTAATGACACCATGCAGATGGACAAAATGCAAACGACAAACCCAATGCTAGAAAGCATGATGGCTAGTATGAAAAAGATGGATACATTAAAAATGAGTAATGATTTTGATGTGGACTTTGCCAATAGCATGATAGTTCACCACCAAGCAGCAA